>CAINHV010000509.1 GCA_903848965.1 uncultured Opitutia bacterium
CAAACCCGGCTCGATCCGGGTGGAGATCGAAGCCGGAAACTTCTTCATCGCTCCGCTCGGTAAAGTCCCGCCGCTCACGCGGCGGGCCACCCAGTTCGCTGGGTCGCGATTTTCTGCTGCACACTTCCGGCTAAGGGGGCTGGACTGACCCCTTTCCGTCTGTTGTGGCGGGGTGGTGGGCTCACTCCGCACTCGCCATTTGCCCTTCGGCACTCCTGCAATTCCTGCCTCCCATATGAATTCCAGCCAAACGATTCGCGGCAGTCTCGCCGCTTTCTTGATTCTCAGCCTCAGCGCGGCTGCCGCCACCCTCACGGTGAAGTCGGGCGCGGTCCATGAAGGGAAGGTCCACGGCCTGATTGTGCTCAAGGGAGATGATCGCGAAACACAGTCGGAACAGGATCCGAGCAAGACCGTTTACTGGGCGTCTTATACGGTGCTCAACGGTTCCGACGTCGCCGCGATCGATGCGAAAGGCGTTCGCCTCGGCAGCGGCCAGCCGGTCGGCCGTTTCGACGTCAAGCAGGAGGACGCCCCGCTCGATGACGTCGATGTGGTGCGGACGAGCCTGAAGATCCCTCCCGGGCCTTTCGGGTCCGGTACGACGAAGGCGGCCGGTACGGTGACCCGCGTGGCGGATCGCGCCGGCCAGGGCACCCGGCGTGATACCGTGCTCGGCGAATTTCGGGCGGAAGGTGACAAGGCCGAGTTGCGGCTCGTGATCGAAATCGAAACAGCGCAGGGAGTCGTAAAGGTCCCGGTGGCGGATCTCGTTCAGCTCGCGCCGGAGTGATCGCAGGGCGGCCGGCGGCCGCGCCGCCCGTGGCGTCGGTACTGCGCACTTGTCTTGCCCGGAGATTTATGGACCCCTCCCAACAGGTCGAAATTCGATCGTGGGCCAATCAGCGACCGGGGAGGTCTGTACCCGCCGTGCGCCGCCTCATGCCTCAACGTCCTTACCTTACCCCCTTGCTGGCGCCGATGGCCGCTGGCGCGATGTGCGTGGCGACGGTCCTCGTGTTGGCGGCCGCGCTGCCCGTGCGGGCCGCGTCGCCGGCGTTGGAAAAAGACGAGGTTTTCGCCTTCACCGACCGGCACTGTTCGGGGTGCCACAACGACGTCGATCGGGAGGGCGGCCTCGACCTGACGACGATCGCCTACGAGCCGTCCCGCCCGGAGAATGCCGAAACCTGGGCCAAGGTGCACGACAAGCTCGCGGCGGGTGAGATGCCGCCTCCGGGTGAACGTCGTCCGGCGCCGGCGGAGATGCGACGCTTCGTGGCCGGACTCGAGTCGTCGCTGGAGAGCCGGGAGCGCGAGCGGCTGGCCTCCCAGGGGCGGGCCCTGCAGCGCCGGCTCAATCGCTCCGAGTACGAGAACGCGCTCCGCGACCTGCTGCAGCTTCCCTGGATCCAAGTCCGGGATCAATTGCCCGAGGATGGCGAGGCGTTCCGTTTCAACAAGCTGGGCGATGCGCTCGACGTTTCCTTCGTGCACATGGCCCGCTACATGGGCGCGGCCAACCAGGCGATGCGGGAGGCTATCGCCGTGCAACTCGTCCGGCCCCCGACCGCCGTCAGGCGGTACTATGCGCGCGAGGACACGTCCATGACGCGGCGCTTCTTCCCGGCCGTCTTCAACGGCGTCCCGGACCGGCTCAAGTTTCCCGTCCTCGGGCTCACGCCGCAGCCGTTGATCCGGCAGAAGCGCGCGCCCTTCTCGGTCGGCGATTCAGATCCGCAGACCCGCGAACTCGAGGCGGTCGGCTGGACGCACAGCAACTACGTCACCGGTTTCGCCTCGAATTGGAACAGCTTCGTCGCCCCGATCTCCGGCCGCTACCGCGTCCGCTTCAGCGGCTACACTCTCTGGGTGGGCGGAGGCGGCCATCATCAGATCTTCGCCAACGGCCGGGATGAGACGGGCCGGCCGGGCCCGCGTCACTGGTTCAAGCCCGACTACGACACCGTGTTTCCCGGCCGCCGGAACGAACCGATTATCGTCTATGCGGAGGGCGGCACGATGAACCGCCGGATTGGCGAATTCGATCTCACCCCGGAGCCGGCCGTGCAGGACGCGGGCGACGTCTGGCTGGTCACCAACGAGAATCTCGTGACGGATTCCGCGCGGTTCTATCGTTCCCGGCCGACGGGATTTCAGGGCGGATTCACCAACCCACTGGCGCAGCGCGATGGCATCCCCGGCGTCGCCTTCCGCTGGATGGAAGTCGAAGGCCCGCTCTCTGACGAATCCACCGGCGCCGGCTACCGGCTGCTGTTCGGTAATCTTCCCTTGAAACGCGTCGAGCCCGGCGAACCGGGCGTGTTCGTGGAGATCGCCGCCGAGCGGGAGTCTCCGGATCGGAACGGCCGCCAGCGCGCCCGCACGCGGGAGGTGAAGGTCGAGGTGATCCCCGCGGATGCGCCCCGGGATGCCGAGCGTCTGCTGCGCCAATTCATGGCGAAGGCTTATCGCCGGCCTGTCGAGGAAGCGGACGTGCAGCGATTCCTGGCCCTGTTCCGGCAGCAGTTCGAGGCCGGCCTCGGGTTCGCCGATGCGCTGCTGGCGGGCTACACCGCGGTGCTGGCCTCGCCGGAATTTGTCTTCATCCGCGAGGAACCCGGACGGCTCGACGACTTCGCCCTCGCGACCAGGCTGGCGCTCTTCCTCTGGAACTCGGTCCCGGACGCGGTCCTGCGCCAGCGGGCGGAACGGGGCGAGCTGCAGCAATCCGGGGTGCTGGCAGCCGAGGCCTCACGCCTGCTCGCTGATCCCCGGGCGGAACGCTTTGTCTCGGCGTTCCTCGATTACTGGCTCGATCTCCGGAAAATGGAGGACACGACCCCGTCCCACACGCTCTACAACGATTACTATCTCGACGAGTCGCTGGCCGAGGCCGCGGTGGCCGAGACCCGACTCACCTTCACGGAGCTGCTCCGGCGCAACCTGCCGTCCCGGCACGTCGTCGATTCGGACTTCACGTTTCTCAACGGGCGGCTGGCCGCGCATTACGCGATTCCCGGCGTCGAGGGCGTCGCGATGCGGAAAGTCGCCCTGCCCAAGGACAGTGTCCGCGGCGGATTCCTCACCCAAGTCAGTGTTCTGAAGGTGACGGCCAACGGGACCACGAGTTCGCCGGTGGTGCGCGGCCGGTGGATCACGGAGCGGATTATGGGATACGATCTGCCGCCGCCGCCGGCGAGCGTGCCGGCCGTCGAGCCCGACATCCGCGGCGCGGTCACGATCCGCCAGCAACTCGACAAGCACCGGGCGGACGAGAGTTGCGCGGTCTGCCACCGCAAGATCGATCCCGCGGGCTTCGCGCTGGAGAGCTTCGATGTGCTGGGTGGCTGGCGGGAGCGTTATCGCGCCAACGTCGTCGACGGCACGGCCGAGATCGGTTTCGGCCGCAATGGCTGG
This sequence comes from uncultured Opitutia bacterium, assembly GCA_903848965.1. Classification (GTDB taxonomy): domain Bacteria; phylum Verrucomicrobiota; class Verrucomicrobiia; order Opitutales; family Opitutaceae; genus ER46. The sequence goes on from CAINHV010000509.1 coordinate 3,421, forward strand.
CCCTATGCCTTCAGCCTGGCCCTGCCGGTGGACTCGAGCGGACAGCTTCCGGATGGCCGCCGTTTCCGGGACGTGCGCGACTTCAAGGGGCTGCTCTTGGAGGACGAGCGGCAGATCGCCCGCAACCTGGCGCGCCAGCTCTCCATCTTCGCGACCGGCGCCCGGGTTCATTTCAGCGATCGGGACGCCATCGAGCAGATTCTGACCGCCGCCCAGCCGGGCGGCTATGGCGTGCGATCGATCATCGACGCGCTGATCCAAAGCGATTTATTCCGCCACAAGTAGCTGCGGGCTGACCCCTGCCGGCTGCTTCCGCACACTCCCGGCTCAGAGGGTGTACGTCATCTTGGTAAAGACGCTGTTGCCGGCCGCCCGACCGCCGTTGCGCACGCTGTTGAAAACGACATACCAGTTGGTGCGCGGCCGGATTCTCCAGCCGTAGATGAAGCTGATGTTGTGGACCCCCGCGTTGCGATGCTGGAGGGAACTCTTGATCCACATGCGGTCGGTGAGCGAGAAGTCGAGGACCAGCCGGTTCAGCCAGATCGTTTCCCTCCGGCCGGCGGGACGATCCTCAAAGCGCAGCGAGAACTCGGGCCGGAGCATCCACCGCTCAAACAGCTTCAACGGCTTCGCGAGAAACACCTCATGGTAGTCGACCCGCTCGAACTCGCCCCCGGCCCCTCCCACGGTCGCCGAGCGCCAGAAATCCGCCGCGCGGAACGTGACGTCCGCCTCGCTGCGGGTGTTGCGATGCGGCGCGTGGTAGTCGACATCCTGGCCGGCATGCAGCCCCAGGTCGTTGGCGAGCCGCACCGTGGCATCGAACCGATAGTCCCGCAACGAGGTCCGTCCCCGTTCGGTCTGATAGTAGTTGAACCGGGGATTCAACACGATGCGCTTGTACCAGGTGCTCCGGCCGTTGACTCCGTACTCGCCGGAGAGGAACGGCCCGAACTCGTTCCGGCGCGGGATGAATCCGAGGACCGGGTTGAACTCGGGCGAGATCGCCTGGTAGCCCGCGCCGAACCGCCACGGGTAGCGATCATAGTTCACCGCCACCTGGCCGAGGTAATCCTTCCGGTCCTTCGTCAGCCGCCCGGCGGCGTTCTTCAGCCGTTCATCCGCTGCGGCGGTCTGCACGGAGAATTTCCAGGCGTCCGTCAGCAGGAAATTTGCGTCCAGCCCCAGCACGCGGGAATGGCCGCGCTCCAGTTCTGAGTTCGCCGCGTAATACCCGATCGCGGAAGTCTCGCCGATCTCCTGCAGCAGCCGAACGACGGTCGAGTTCCCGCGATGGCCGTCCGGGTGGGCCAGATTTCCCTGCAGGCTGAGCGCATTGAAGCTGAAACCGTCTCCCCGGCCGCTGGCCTGCGCCGCCGCCGTGATGTCCGTGAACCGGCGGCTGTAGTAGAGCCGGTGCGTCATCCGCATCATTTCATCCCCCTCGCGGAAAAACAGCCGCATCTCCGGCAGGAACCGCTCGGTGTCGCGCAGTTCGATCGTGTCGTCGTCGGCCTCCACCTGTCCGAAGTCCGGGTGCAGGGTAAACGACGAGCTGACTGAGGGCGTCAGCCGTACGCTGGCATCCATCCCAGCCCGCACCAGGGTCTTGTTGTCGCGGTTGAAGTCGGTCCGGATGCTGGCATAGGGCGTGACTTCCCAGCTGCGCTTGAATTTCGTTTTTGCGAGGTCGAGCCCGGTCAGGTGGCCGAAATAGCGCGCGCGGTAGTAGTCCGTCACGTTGTAGCTCCAGAAGCTCAATACGTCCGTGTTCCGCTGCTGGCGGTTCAGGTTGATGCCCCAGGTCTGGCCGTCCTTTCGCCGGTAATTCATCACGCTGAACGGAATTCCCATCTCAAAGGTCCAGCGGTCCGGTAAAATTTTCGCCGCCAGATCCCACTCCGCGGTCCATCCATAGTTGAGCCCCGGGACGGGCCCCTCGTTGCCGTCCGCGCGCGTGCCGAGCGGATTGGAAAGAAAGGAGTATTTTGCGCGGTGCGAATGCCCGGGATCGATATTCACCTGGACCCAGTCATCGCCGGGGAACGGACGATCCTCCCGCCGCTCGGAGGCGTGGAGCTGGTCGATCCGGTCGTCGAAACACTCCACCGCGAGATAGAGGTGGGTGTCGCTGTAGGCGACGCGGAGCGTCGTCTGCAAATCGGCGGGCCGGTGGGTCCGGGTGTCGAAAAAGTTCGTGGCCACCGGCGCCTTCGCCCAGATCGCCTCGTTCAGCAGTCCATCAATCACCATTGGTGTATCCAGCCGCAGGGCTTTGATGGAAGGGAACGGGGCCTCCGGATTCCGGTGCGCCCGGCTCGGAAGGGCGGCCATCACCAGCAGCCAGGCCGCAAGGGCGAGCTCGCTCCCGCGACGCCACATCGGGTGGTGCCGGGTGGGCTGGACGGGATTGCTCCGCCCGCCTACGCGGCGGGACGGGGAGGGGCCTGTGGCGGGAATCGAATTGATCAGCATACGGCAGAGCTGAGGGGTCGCTGTCACGAAACCCGATTCGCCCGGAAGGGGAAGGAGTTTTAGCGCCAGTTTCTCCCGAGCCGGGAAAGCTTGAAACCTGAGTCCGCGCAAAGCCGTTCGGCACGCTCGGTGGCTTCGCCACTGAGCAGGGGGTGGTACTATCGATCCGGAGCGATCATGTTCGCGAAGATTTTCTTGCCGGCCAGCGCGCTGGCGCGCGCTCTGGGGACGCGCTCTGGGGACGCGCCCGCAAGCGGGCTGCCTGCCGTCTCACCATTCAGTTTTCAAGTCCGGGGCCGATCTGATGAGGCCTGCCTGTTGCACGTTGCATTGAAGTTCCGGTTGCAACCCGCAACAGGCAGACCCCGGTTTGTAGTTCCTGGTGAAAACCCGGCGCAGCCGCGACTGATCGCGCTTCCTGAAAACCTAAAACCTGACCCCTTACTTCGACTTCTTCGATCCACCTCTGGTTTTGATCCGTCGAGGTCGATCGAAGCGACAAGTCCCGGCTCGGCGGGACGCAGCCTCTCGACCGGCTCGAGACCTGCAAGAGCACCAGGCACTTGGCCGTGAGCTTGTCGAACGGCTCGCTTCGATCATCCGGCTGGCCTGCATTTATCCGCGCTCTCCGCGTAATCCGCGGTGGAATGGCCTTAACTTAGCGCCATTCCGGCCTGACCCCTTGCGGCTGCTCCTCGGAATAGCCGCGGTGCCAGCGCTGAGCGTTCCCACGGGGACTTCACGGTGGATTGACAGCGGGGTATTTCGACGCCGTTGATGGCGCTGCTTTCTCTCCCCCGAAAGGAACGTTTCATGCCCCTCTCTCTTTGGATCTGTTGCTCGTTCGCCCTGCTCTGCACCGCTCTGCGCGCGCAGGCGCCGCAGAATGCCGCGCTCGCCGGCGGCGCGGCCCCCGTCGCGCCGATCGCCGCGACGAATCCGTTTTCGTCCGAGGCTGATATCCAGCAGGGCTCGGCGCTCTTCCAAGCGCATTGCGCGGTGTGTCACGGCGCCACCGGCGAGGGCGGCCGGGGCGCTGATCTCACCGCGGGCCTCTACCGGCGGGGCGGCCGCGACCCGGAGTTGTATGCGTCGATTCGCTTCGGCATTCCGGGCACCGACATGGCGCCGGTGCGCGTGACCGATGACGCGGTGTGGAAGCTGGTCGCATTCGTGAAACGGCTCGGCTCGCAGGGTCTGCGCGAGAAGGCGCCGGGCGATCCGATCGCGGGCCGGCAGGTGTTTCAGACGATGAGCTGCGTGGTGTGCCACTCTGTGGCCAAGGAGGGCGGCACGCTCGGACCGGACCTGACGGACGTCGGCCGCCGTCGCGGATTGAAGTTTCTCGCGGAGTCGCTGGCCAAGCCGGAAGCCGACATCCCGATCGCCTACCGCGCGGTGGAAGTCGTGTTGAAGTCCGGCGCGACGGTGAGCGGCATCCGGCTCAATCGGGACGATCTCTCGATCCAACTGCGCGACCCGGGTGACAACTTCCGGTCCTTCCTGATGGCGAACGTGAAGGAGATCCGCTACGACAAGCCGGCGCTGATGCCGTCGTACGCGGCGCTGGATCCCAAGGATTTTACCGACGTCATCGCCTACCTGAATTCGCTCAAGGGTGCCCCGTGAGCACCGCGCGGATCCACGGGTGAACCCGGTGGATTCGCGGCCAGAATATTTACGCCGGGTCTCGGCCGCTCCGTGAGAATAAATTCCATGCCCCCATTCCCCCTCTCGATCATGAGCACAAAACGATATCCGGCCTGGGCCATCGCGGCCTTCCTGGCGACGCTGGCGACGCAAACCCTGAGCGCCCAGGGCCTGCCGATCACCTACGAGCGGCTGCTGAAGGCGGATCAGGAGCCGGGCAACTGGCTGATGTATTCCAACACCTACAGCGGGTGGCGGTTCAGCCGGTTGAATCAAATCACCGCCCAGAACGTGAAGAACCTGCGCGTGAAATGGCTCTTTCAGGGCCGTCACCTGGAGAAATTCGAAACGACCCCGCTGGTGGTCGAGGGCGTCATGTATCTGACCCGGCCCGAGAACGCCGTCTACGCGCTCGACGCCCTCACGGGGCGGCAGCTCTGGATGTACGAGCACCGCAACCCCGAGCGCACCTTCAACTGCTGCGGCAAGGTGAACCGCGGCCTGGCCATTCTCGGCACCACGCTGTTCATGAACACGCTCGACATGCATGTGATCGCGATCGACGCGAAGTCGGGCCGCGAGCTGTGGAAGACCGAGATGTTCGATCACACCGCCGCCGGAGGCTACGCCGCCACCGGCGCGCCGCTGATCGTGAAGGACAAGGTGATTGTCGGCATGGCCGGCGGCGAGCGGGGCGTCAGCGGATTTCTCGACGCCTACGACGCGAAGACCGGGAAGCGGCTCTGGCGCTTCAACACGATCCCACAGCCGGGCGAGGCCAACTTCGGCACCTGGGCCGGCGACTCGTGGAAGACCGGCGGCGCCTCCACCTGGAACACGGGCTCCTACGATCCTGACACCAACACGGTTTTCTGGGGCACAAGCAACCCGTGGCCCGACTACAACGACGACTTCCGCGCCGGCGACAACCTGTACTCGTGCTCGATGCTGGCGCTCGATCCCGACACGGGAAAGTTGAAGTGGCACTATCAGTTCACGCCGCACGATCTCCATGACTGGGACTCGACGCAAAATCCGGTGCTCGTGGACACGGAGTTCGAGGGCCGGATGCGCAAGACCATCGCCTGGCCGAACCGGAACGGGTTCTTTTACCTGATCGATCGCACGAACGGAAAATTTCTCTCGGCCACCGCGTTCGTGAAGCAGACGTGGAATGCCGGCTTCGACCTCGAGTTGAATGGCCGGCCCAAGGTGGTGCCGGGCATGGATCCAACCCCCGAGGGGAACGACAAGGTGTGGCCGGGCATCGACGGCGGCGCCAACTGGATGTCGCACAGCTACAGCCCGCTGACGAAGTTCCTCTACGTGTTCGCGCGCGAGGAGCGCCGGGTCTTCACCAAGAACGAGGTTCAGCACCCGACGACCGAGCCAAACACGGTGGCCGGCCGGACGGGAGCGGGCGCATTTAATCGGGCGCGCGGACCGCGATTCGCGCCGGAGGAAAGCTGGGGCAAGGCGATCGCGATCGATCCCGGCACGGGCGACATCAAGTGGGAGCACAAGGTAGTCTCGCCGCCCTGGGGCGGCCTGATGAGCACCGCGGGGAACCTGGTCTTCGGCGGCACCGTGGAAGGCGTGATCTTTGCCCTGGACGCCAGGACGGGGGAACGGCTGTGGACCTTCGCGAGCAATGGTCCGGTGTATGGCACCGCGATCAGTTATCTGGCCGACGGCAAGCAGTTCATTTCGATCCCGGCCGGAGATGTGATGGTGACGTTCGGGCTCGAATAGCAGCCTGTCGGGCTTCGCCCGCATGCTGCTAAACCAATGGCTGCGCCATTGGGACGAGGAGATATAAATTTTCCGATCCCTAAGGGCCTGACCCCTTAGGGTTGCCCCTGCTCAACGGTCGACGCGCACGTCCACTCGCGGGCGCTCGTGGCTGCGAGGCACCCGGAACTCAGACCTCAGAACCCAGAACGCAGAACCCAGAACCCAGAACACCGAACTTCGAACTCCAAACCCGCGCCTCGGCGCAGCTCAGTACATCACGAAGTCGAACATCCGGGTTCCCACCGCGACGAGCAGGTGCTGCTTGCCGTCGAGAAGATAGGTCTGCGGCGCGTTCGTGATGTTGCCGATCCGGGTGTGCCACAGCAGTTCCCCGGTGCTGGCGTCGAAGGCGACGAGGTTGCCGCTGCCGTCCGCGGTGAACACGACATTGCCGGCCGAGGTCAGCACCCCCGAACCGCCGCCGCCGCCGCGCGGCCATTCGTGACGCCACACGGCTTTGCCGGTCTTGTAGTCGATCGCTTGGAAGGCGTTGCGCGACTGGCCCACGGCCACGCGTTCCTTGCCGCCGAGTCCCATCGATCCGCGCGGATCCGGGTCGGTGAGGTAGAGCAGGTTGAAGCCATTGTTCTCCTGCGTGTAGAAGAGGCCCGTCTGCGGGTTGAAGGCCGGCGGCTGCCAGTTGGTGACGCCGCCCTCGACCGGCGAGACCAGCGTGCCGGGGATGATCGCTTCCTTGGCGGGATTCGGCTCCGGCTCGCCCGAGTCGCGAACATGCAGCGCCCAGTTGGTCGTGGCGCCATACTTCCGGGTGACGATGTGTTCGCCGGTCACGCGATCCACGGTGAAGAAGTAGCCGTTGCGCGATGCCGTTGAAACGAGCTTCCGCGGCCGGCCGTTGATCTCGCCGTCGATCAGGATCGGGGTCTGCGCCGAGTCCCAGTCATGGGTGTCGTGCGGCGAGGTCTGGAAATGCCACTTCAACTTCCCGGTGTCGGCATCGAGCGCGATGAGCGAGCACGTGTAGAGGTTATCGCCCTTGCGCGCCACGCCGGTGTAGCCCGGAGTCGGGTTGCCGGTGCCGAGGATGTAGAGGTTCGTCTCCGGATCGTAGACGCCGGGAATCCAGTGCTGGCCGCCGCCGTGCCGTGCCGCATCCAGGCTCGGCCAGGTTTCGAGGCCGGGATCGCCGGGATTCATCGGAACGGTGTAGGTCTTCCACAGCAGCTTGCCGGTCTCCGCGTCAAAGGCCTGGACGAATCCGGGCCGATCGAGATCGTTGCCCGTCCCGGCGATCACCTTGTTACCGATCACAATCGGCGCCATCGTCGAAAAATACTGTTCGTCGAACGACGCGATCTCGACGTGCCAGCGTTCCTCGCCGGTGCGGGCGTCGAGCGCCACGAGGTAGTTATCGGGCGTCTCGAAGTACAATGTGTTGTGCCACATCCCGGCGCCGCGGCTGCCAATGTGGGTGCCGCCGCGGGTCTTCCAGTAATGATGCCAGATCTCCTGGCCGGTGCGGGCGTCGACGGCCCACGTGTGATCGGGCATCGTCACATAGAGGATGCCGTCGACCTGCAGGACCGCACCCTTGATCGAACTGGCCCCGACGAAGACGTCGCCGGTGCCTTCACCGCCGATGATCGTGCGAACGGGGGCTCCGGGGCCGCCCCGGCCGCCGCCGGCCGCGGGCGCCGGCGTCGATCCGAAACCCGGCACGCTGGCGTTGACCTCCATGGTCCAGTTGAGGGTGAGGTGCTTGACGGTGTCGCGGTTGATCTGGGTCAGCCGGCTGTAACGCGGGCCCGTGTAGTCGCCAGAGTAGGTCGGCCACGTTTCGGCGAGCGGCTGCTTGAGCGACGAGGGATCGAGACCACCCTGCGCGAGGCTGAACACAGGTGCGGCCGCGAGGCCCAGGGCGAGAAGGAGTTTTGGAGCCGTCATTTGAGTGTCACCAGGTAGGCCGTCACATCGTGAATGTCCTTGTCGGTGTAGACCGACAGCAGATCGGTATGGGCGTCGCGGGGGTCGTTGATCTCGACGCGGGGCGTCGCACCCCGGCGGGCAAAGGAACGGCGCTGGCCGTCGGCCGTGGTCAGGACGACCATGAAATCGTCGACCCGGACGAGGGCGCCCTGCACGCGCTCACCGGAGGGCTGGGTCACGGTCACCGTGACGCGATTGGCCGGCGCCCCGGCCCGGCCGCCCACGCCGCCACCGGCGACCCAGGCGTTCTGAAGTGTCTTGGGATCGGGGATACGGGAGGCGAGACCACCCAGATCGCCGGTGGGCGAGTGGCAGGCGCTGCACTTCGCGGCGAAGTAGGCCTGTCCAGCCTTGGCGTCGCCCACGAGGATGTTGAGCACGACCGGAGGTCCGGGCGGCGGCGCGCCCTGGCCCCGCGCGGTCGAGACGACGTCGTGGATGAATTCAGCCACGGCCCTGACATCGGCCGAGGTCAGTTGGGGCATCGGCGGCATGACCAAGGTCACGCCGGGCGTCATCTTGCCGTTGCGGATGATGGGTTCGATGAGCTCGCCGATGTCGTCCTTCAGGACGATGTCGGAGCGAAGCAGGTTGGGCCCGCCGACATCACCGCCGCGGAGATCGGGGCCGTGACACGCGCGGCAGTTGATCTCGTAAATGGTTTTGCCCCGCGCGATGAGAACGGGATCGCCCGGGGGGCGTTGTTGGGCGGGGAAGGTCGCGCGGGGTGTACCGCGGCCGGGGGCGGCGGACGGGGCCTGCGCATTCAGTTGCACCCCGAATCCTGCAGCCAGCAACGCGGCAGCAGCGGTCAGAACGGCGATGGATCGCATGGGTACGTCGATACGGATCCACCCGGTGACTAGGAAGCTCGATTTTTGGGAAACGCGGCGCCGCTCCCGGCATCATGTAACGTAATGCGTTACACGTCGGGTTGGGGTGGACGGCCGAGCTCCGCCGAGGCCGCTCGGAGATCGTTTAAGGAACCTGCCTCGACGGAGTTAGGCCCTCCGAAGTCAGTCCGAAGGGGTCGTGTCAGGACATAGGACGCTGGCTGGATCGTATAGCGGCTGCAGATGGGCGCCGCGAGCGGATTGGCCTCACCCCGGCCTCCTTTCCGCTGGGGCGGCCGGGGTCGGCCGTAGGTTTGTCCTATGTCCTGACGTGACCCCCTTCGGACCGCCCTCGAATGCACGGGCTCGGTAGCGTCAGCGCGTGGAGCAGAAAAAAAGACGCGGAGTCTGATGCCGGCATTCGGGCCGCCACCAAAACTCCGCGTCTCACAAATGAAATGTCGTATCCTTCGAAACGGCGGGGTCGCCGCCGTCAGGCCGACTAGATCTTCACATAGACCGCGTAGAAAGGTTTCGGCCTGCCGGAGCGCCCTTTGTCATCATCGTCTTTCTCGTTACCCTGAAGATTCAGGAAACCCGCAAACGCATAGCCCGCGGGAGCCGCCGGCGGAGCCTTGCTGAAAGAGGTGACTTGAATCAGGATCGCCGCGCCCGCGGAGATCGGACCGGGAATGCCTTGCGCGCCAGGCGCTCCTACCGGGCCGGTCAAGCCAGTCGGACCCTGGGCACCCGTCGCACCCGTGGCACCCGTGGCGCCGGTCGGACCGGTCGGACCGGTCGGACCGGCGGGACCTTGCGGGCCAGCTAGACCGGTGGCGCCGGTTAACCCTTGGGGACCTTGCGGGCCCGTGGCGCCGGTTAGCCCTTGGGGGCCTTGCGGACCCTCTGGCCCAATCGGCAGCTCGTTATCGTAGCCAACCTGAAAGTACGCGGATTGTTCTGCCTTATCCGAAATCCACGAAATGCTCGTCAACCAACCGGTAAACTGAATGGAGCCGTGCCCCTCCTGACCGATGATCGAATTGCCTGATTTGATCATCTGGTAAGGTAGGTTGTAAGGGGCTTCTACCACCGTACGGTATAACGAACTGAGTAACGAAAACGGGGAATTGAATGTCCATGTCTGGACATATACGGCAGGGTCCCAGCCGCCGCCACGGCCAACACTGTTCACCCAGAGGATGGGGTTGCGCACCGGCCTGCTAAAGGTGATGGTATTGATAACCCCGGGAGTTCCCCAAGTCCCGATTGCGTCCGAAACGGCAAGGTTGGGTGTGAAAGCCGTTTGGCCTAAATAGCCCGCATTGTTGAATACAGTGGTGTGATTCTGCTGCAGGTCGCGAACGTCCCCAGCAAACGACACTGAAACACTCTCCACCCCCACCATCAAGGTCCCGGAAGCAGAGCCGTTTGTTCCGTTCGAGGAACTTGTCCAGTCGGTGATGACCGGAGTGGCCAAAGCGTAAGGCGCGAAGGCACTCAATGCCAATGCGCAAAGCAGCAGGAGGTTTTGATATATCTTCATTTTTTGGATCATTTTCGATCAGTTCTAATGTTCAGGTTGTACACTTTCTCTATCAGGAAGCTGGTGGGCTGGATTTTAGGCGCGGATCAATCTGTGGCGGCAGGCGGCAAGGGATGTGACGTTCAGGCTAATTGACGGGAAGGTCGGTCATGGTCCGGGACGTAGCTACAGGTCAAAACGGTGACTGTGACATAGAGGCTGGCTGCATCTGGATTGCCGCCAGCGCGGCGAGCAGGAAACGCGGGGGTGATCGGGAAGGGGTGTCGCGGCGTGCTAACGACCTTGAATGCCTCACCGCTCGTTCAGGACCGTAGGGGAGGTAACAAAGGTGCTTAAGTAAGTAGTAACGCTTACATTATTAGACTGTTGTTGTCCAGTTTTTATCTTGTCGGTTTCCGATTAAGTAACCGCAAAACGGTTTCCCGCGCGTAAACTTTGTGCCGCCAACCTGGCACTGACCAAATCAGCCCGAGTGACTCCAATTTGCAGATCGTGCTTTTGCCGCTCGCAGATGTTCGCGATATCCATTCCACCCGGCGCGGTTGCCCGGTCAGCCTCCGCTTTCCCGCAAGATAACCTCCGGTTCGAGGAGCGGCGGTCTCCGCACCCGGGGGAACAGCCGAAAGCTGCGCCACGGGTAGTTGCCGCGATTCAGGACGTGATAGCACTCCCCGGCAGATTCCACGCGAAGTTTGCGAGCCATGATGCTGGCGCCCAGCGCCAGCGCCCACCTCGACCGCGGATGGCGGACCGCTCAACCGTGGCGCGACCCGAATTCAGGGCGAAATTCTCAATTCTCGATATGACCCCGTACCTGCGTCCCCTTCCGTCCATCCCGCGCTGGCATCGGCGCGCGCGGGCGTGCAGGCTCGCCGAATGACAATCGCCGAACTCGGTTGGAACGAGGTTCTGGCCCTGGCCTTCGCTCCCCATGTGGCGGCGGGGTTGGAGCCAGCGCGGGTCGTATGCGAGCTGCGCCGGAATTTCTGCGCCGTGCAGACTGAGACCGGCGAAGTGCTCGCGGAATGCGGCGGGGGATTTTTTCACCACGCGCGCACGCCCGACCAGTTTCCGGCGGTGGGCGACTGGGTCGCGGTACGAATCCGCCCCGGGGAACAGCGTGCCGATTTGCACGCGGTGCTGCCGCGGCGCACGAAGTTTTCCCGCCGCGCCGCCGGCTCGGAAGAAATCGAGCAGATTGTCGCGGCCAACATCGACACGGTGTTTCTCGTCAGCGGGCTGGACCGGAATTTCAACCCGAAGCGCATCCAGCGGTTTCTCGTCGCGGCAAAGGAGAGCGGCGCTGAGGCGGTGGTCATCCTGAACAAGTCAGATCTGTGCGCGGACACCGCCGCCGTTTGCCGCGAGATCAGTCGGCTCGTGCCCGGCGTGCCGGTGCATGTCACGAGCGCGGAGACGCGCAAGGGCTTGAAGGCGCTCACCTCCGCCTACGCGCTGCCCGGCCGCACGCTCGCCTTTGTCGGTTCGTCCGGCGTGGGAAAATCGAGCCTGATCAACGCGCTGCTGCGCGACGACGAGGCGCTGCCCACGGGCGAGGTGCGCGAAAAAGACAGCAAGGGTCGCCACACCACGACGCGCCGGGAACTCGTGCTGACACCCTCCGGCGCGCTCGTGATCGACACGCCGGGAATGCGTGAGCTGCAGCTCTGGGGCATCGAGGACGGGGTGGAGGACGCGTTTCCCGACATCAAGGCGCTCTCGCTTCGCTGCCGCTTCACCGACTGCGGCCACACCAACGAGCCCGATTGCGCCGTGCGCGCCGCCCTCGCAAGCGGGGAACTGCTGTCGCTCCGTCTCGGGCAATACCAGAAGCTGAAAGCCGAAAAATCACACAGCGCGCCGAGCGCGCGGAAACCCAGCGCCCTCGCGAGCAAACCAAGCTGGAAAAACAAGTTGGAGGGCCGGCAGCCGTTCCGCCACCGCCAGCACGAGACGGACTGAGGGCGTACGATAGGGGGTCATATCGAGAATCGAGACAACACTGACTCGAACGCCCGGCTTTCCGCGGCGCCGCTCCGCCAGAACCGGTGCAGCAGTGATGGCACGCTGGTGGCGGCGCCCATGCGCAGGCGTTCCGCGAGCCACCGATTCGAAACGGAGGTGACTCGTTTGAAGGCGGCCGCCAAGCGCAGCTTCTCGGCGGCCGACTTCTTGGCGGGCAGATTTGCGAGATCGACTTCGAGGGCTTCCGCCAGCCGGAGGAGCTTATACTCCCACACTTCTGCTCGCGCCTGGCGGTGGGCCTCCGCATCCGCGCCGAGCAGTTCGAACGGTTCCACCATGCTGGAACATGCTTCCAATTCCTGCGCCAACCGGACGTGGAAGGCCGGTGAGCCAAGGGCCCAGCCACGGCTCAAACGTCCGCGGGCCTGGTCGCCGAGTTTCGCATCCGCAGCCGCCACCGCTCGCAGATGTTCGCGATAACCATTCCACCCCGCGCGGGTATCCGCCCAGCCTCCGCTTTCCCGCAAGATAACCTCCGGTTCGAGGAGCGACGGTCTCCGCATCCGGGGGAACAGCCGAAAGCTGCTCCACGGGTACTCAAGGAGCCTCTCGAAAGGGAGGACCCCGGCGCGCACGGGATTGAGGTGGATGTAGTCCGCCACCCGCAGGAGCGCGTCGCCGCGCTCGACATGAATGGCCTTGAAACGGCCTTGAAACGGCTGGCCGACCTCGCCCCGAAAGCGATTGAAGCGGACCGCCCAGGTGCCCTGGAGCCACTTCATCCCCAGACTCAAGTTTGGCTCGGGTGTTTCGACCGCGAGATGGAAGTGATTCCGCATGATCGTGAAGGCATGCAGGCGCCAGAGGAACCTATCGCCCGCTTCGAATAGACACTCCTGAAATGAACGCGCCGCCCCCGCTGGCGCGAAGAGATCGCTCCGATAGTTGCCGCGATTCAGGACGTGATAGCACGCCCCGGCGAATTCCACGCGAAGTTTGCGAGCCATGATGCCGGCGCCCAGCGCCAGCGCTCATCTCGACCGCGTATCGTGCTCCGCTCAACCGCGGCGCGACCCCGAATTCAGGGCAAAATTCTCAATTCTCGATATGACCCCGTTCAGGCGTCCCTTTTCGTCAATTAATACCTGCGCATTCACTCTCAAAATGAGACGACAATCCGTCTTAACTTAGCGCCATGCAGGTCGGGCCGTTGCCTGTTAGCGCCTGGTCTTTCCGCCCACTTCGGCGATCAAAAAGCGGAGCACAGAGACGTTGCTAACAAGTAACGGCCTGGGCTTGCCCCGATTTCTCGGACACGTGGTTCGGGGTGATTTCTAGTTTAGTTTAGACTCGAACGTGATCGGGCTGACGTAACCGAGACTCGAGTGGAGTCTCGTGCGATTATAAAATGCTTCGATGTAGTCGAAGATGG
>CAINHV010000510.1 GCA_903848965.1 uncultured Opitutia bacterium
CGATCAACGTTCCAGTCGAGGGAGGGGTGAAAAGACGCTGGCGCCGGCTGGATGCTCCAGCAATTCCGTTTCTCCCAACCGCTCAATTCTTCAGGGCCATCTTCTCGGGTCGGAAGTCGGAATGGGCGGCCTTTGCCAGGGCGTACTCGCGATCCGCCGCGGCCCGATCTCCGCCCTTTTCGTGAATGTTGCCCATCCGGTAATGGATGCTCGCCCGGGTCGGTTTACCATCGCCCGGCGGCGGCGTGAGTTCGAGGCAGCGTTGGAGCGAGGCCAGACCCTTCTCAAGGTGCTCGCCGCTGAGGGCGGCACACCGTCCCACGTGATAAAGCGCCAGGAAGTCGTCCGGGACGTCCCGCAGCACTTCCTCGAAGAGGGCGAACGCGTCCTCCGGTTTGTCCTCGGCGAGCAACAGCGTCGCGGAAGCGATTCTTCCGCTCATCGGCTCCAGGCGGCCCATCTCAAGCGCCTCCGCATGGGCCTTGGCCATGCCGCCCCCCACGAGCCGCGGGGCCAGTTGATAATACGCGACCCGGCTCCAGCGGAACGCCGGGTTGGCAGGTTCAAGGGCCACGGCGCGATCGTAGGCCGCCAGGCACTTCTTCGCCCACGAGTATTTCGCCAGCAACGGGGCATTGCGCGCCGCGAGCGCGTAGGCGTCGCCCAGCGCATTTTGCAAGCGCGCGTCACCGGGCGCCGCGGCCACCGCGGACTCGAGGTGACGCAGCGCCGCCGCTTCCTCGTCAAACCACAGCGCCAGACGGCCGAGGTAGAAGTTGACCTCCGGATCGTCCGGACGCGAGGACGCCACGCGCTGGAAAATGTCCCGGGCTGCCGAGTAGTGGCGCCCATCATAGAGCGCCACGGCGGCGCTCCACTCATCGGGCGGTGCAGCGCGCACGACGACCGTCCCCAAGGCCAGCCCCAGCCGGAGCCATGACAGAGATCGAGCCCGCTTCAGATTCAAGTTGGCGGCAAACGAACCTCCCCCGTCGATCGCGCACAAACCGCGGGCGTGACATTCGCGCAACATCGTCCGGTTGGCCGTTGAGCGGTGGCCGGCTCAGGCGCGCGCGTGCCGGCGCAGCACGTGAATCCGGGCCTCGTGGATCAACTCGATCCCCTCCGGAGGAAAGAACCGGGCCAGCGCCGCGCGCAGCCAGGCGCGCGCGGCGCCCGGGGGCTCGTGCCCCCCATCGACCACGCGGATGATGCGGCTGTGGGTCATGAGATTCTCCACGTAGCTCTCCAGGGTGTACTGCTGCGCATAAGGCAGCGCTTCCATCATCACCTCGGTGAACCCGAACCGCTCAGCCTGCGCCGTCGTGAGCGGTTCATCGTTCCGGGCCACTTTGGGATAGCGGAGATTCAGGACCTCGCGCCGCCAGGACTCGAAGTCGAGCCGGCTGGGCAACCGGCCCATGGAGCCCGCCTTGTACAGGACGAGCCAGCCGCCGGGTCGCAGCACCCGGGCGGCCTCAGTGAGAAAGCGATCGTGATCAAACCAATGATACGCCGAACTCACCGTCACGAGTTCGAAGTCTTCCGTGCGGCAGGGCAGATCCTCCGCATAACCCTTGCGGTACTCGATCCGTGGCGCCCGAGGCACCTGCGCCAGCATCTCGGAGGACGAGTCGACCCCGACAATCGCCCGCGCATAGGGCAGCAGCGCGACCGTCGAATGCCCCGTGCCGCAACCGACGTCCAAGGCCCGCTCCACCGGCAGGTGGGACGCCAGCTCACGCTGCAACACCTCGAGCACGCGCGCGTGTCCGCTGGGCCGGCCCGTGGCGTAACGCCGGGCCGACTCCGGCGCGGTGAAGTAGTTTACGATCCCTTCCGCCCCGCCTTGGACGCCGACGCTCCCTTCCGGTTCAATCATCATACGACTCGAAGTAGGCGTGGACCGACTCCGTCCACAAACCGCGGGGGTTACATTCCGGTCAAGATGCCGGTGCGCCGCCACTCCTCCCTTCCCGTCGGATGCACCGGAGGCCATTGAGCGGATCGAGTGGCACGGGTCTCCCGACCCGTGAAAATCGTGACCGCTCAGCGCCCCCAGCCTCACGCATCGTAGACCCGTGCCACGCCCGCCGCACCCGGGAGTCAGGCACAAAAAAGAGGCCGCCCATCCCTGGGCGGCCCCGTATGACCTGTCACACACAAAACTATGAACATGGGGGCAGACGCGCGAAGGATTCGATCCGTTCAATTCGATGATCACTCTTTGTGGGAGTTAACAAGTTCGTGACAATTGAAGGCCACCGACCAAAAAAAGGCCCGTCCACCCCCAGCATAAAGACCCTTGGGTTTGCGAAGCAGCCAGCCTTCTTGGGCGGGGCCGCCGGGCGGCATTTGCCTCCGGTAACATTTCGGTGACGGAGCCGCTATCGCCTCGTCTCACTCCACGACGCACCCGACCGTGCGGCACCACCATGCCCGCCTCCGCCGCCTTCTCTTTCTCGCCGGGCCGGGTGCATTTAGCCGTCCGGAGCTGTTTCCGCGACGTCGTATCATGAGTGACCGGACGATCGTCATCGGCGACATCCACGGCTGCGCCGCGGAATTCGAGGAGCTGCTGCAGGCACTCAAGCCCGGCCGGGGCGATCGGATTGTGCTGCTCGGGGATCTCGTCAACCGGGGCCCCGACAGCGCCCGCGTCCTCGACCTGGCTCGGGCGCACACCCACTGCGCGCTGCTCGGCAACCACGAGCTCCGCCTGCTCAATTATCGTCGCACAGGGGATCCCACGCACCTCAAGAAGTCCGACTACGATACGCTGAAGCAACTCCGGGCGAAGGACTGGGCCTATCTCGAGTCCATGCCGCTCACCCGCCAGGTGCCGGACGCCGCCACCGTGCTGGTCCACGGCGGCTTCCTGCCCGGGCGGCCCTGGCGCGGGCAACCCGCGAGGGTTGTCACGCGCATCCAGGTCGTCGGCCCGGACGGCCAGCCGTACAAGCGCTCCGAGTATCCCGCCGCCCCGCACTGGTCCGCGCAGTGGCAGGGTCCGCCCTTCGTCATCTACGGCCACACCCCGCGGCCGGAGCCCGCTCGCGAGCGTTGGTCACTCGGGATCGACACCGGCTGCGTCTACGGCGGACATCTCACCGCCTGTATTCTTCCCGGCCGCACGCTCGTGCAGGTCCGGGCCCGCGAAAAATATTCGGAATCCTGATTCATGACCACCGACCCGCTCTCCGAGGAGGAAGTCAATCTCGTCTATGCGCTGCTCGACGCCACCGAGGGCGCGATGAACCCGGAACAACGCCAGCGCTGGCGCGAATGCCAAAGCCGGTTCAACAAGCCCGCCGCGAACCCCTTCGGTCCGGACTTGTATCGGTTCCTGGGCGAAATCAGCGCCGCGGGCGGCCTGCGGGAGAACTGGATCCAGCAGCGGTGGCTCGCACTGCGCACGCGAATTTCAGATCGGAACTCGCCCCAGCGGCGCCGTTGAGCCGGCCGGCAGGGCTACCTTTCCAGCGCGGCGAAGACCTCTCGTTCGGCCTGGATCCACGCCAGCCACGCCGGCTGCAGCGAGTCGGCGGACTCCCGCACTACCTCATCCGCCCGGCGCGCCACGCGCAATTGAAGCTGGAAGAGCAATTCGGGATCGGCCGGAGTTCCGGTGGGCAGGAGGAGCGTGGCAATCATGGGCGAAAATGGAGCAAGGGAGGCGCCAGAAGGAGGTGAAGAATTCTCGCGCACGCTGCGCCGCGACACCGCCTTGGCAAGGGGCTGGCCGTGACATTCCGTCGACATTGTCACGACGATCACGCGGCCGGAGCCGGGCGTGGACGAGCCACGACCCTCGCCGCATTTCGCAGGGGAGCGCCTCGTGCGCGCCCACGACATCTCGTCGGCTACGCTTTACCTCGCCTCCAACCCTTCAGAGTAGCACCGGTCTCCGACCGGTGGAGACCGGAACAAGGCCCAATCCTTTTGGACAGGCTGAACCGGACTCGATCCGGGATGGACGGGTTTCCGCCTCAGGCTCCGATCCGGTCCATCCTCCGATCAATTCCTGTCCATCCTGTCCAAACTGCCTTGGTCCCGTCGGCGCCTCCGAACGTTCAGGTCGCCGCCGCCAGTTCCTCCGGGGCATCCTCCACGGCGTCCGGGGCCATCGGGAACTGGTGCACGAACTGGGCGAAATCGATCAACTCGTACCGGCCATCCCAGTGCTCGACGACGGCCGTCAGCGATTCCACCCAGTCCCCCGTGTTCAGGTAGTGCACGTCGCCGATCATCTTGTCCGCCGGGGTGTGGATGTGACCGCACATGACGCCGATGCAGCCGCGCTGCCGGGCCAGTTGCGCGATGTGCTCCTCGAAGTTGGAGATGTGGTTCACCGCCTTCTTCACCCGCGCCTTGATCGCCTTGCTGAGCGACCAATACTTTTTACCCCGCCACGACCGCCAGTGGTTGTACAGACGGTTGAGGGTGAGCAGGGCCCGGTAGCCCCAGTCGCCGAGGTGCGCGAGGAAGACGAAGTTCTTCGTCACCACGTCGAACACGTCGCCATGCAGCACGAGGTACCGGCCGCGCGGCCCCTCGTGGATGTGCTCCTCCACGATGCTGAGGTTCTCGAACGCGAGGGGGAGGAAGGAGGAGAGAATGTCGTCGTGGTTTCCGCGCAGATACACGACCTCGGTGTTCTTCTTCTCCAGTTTCTTCAGGACGATCCGGACGAACCGGGTGTGCGCCTTCTTCCACTGCCCGCTGCGCGTGAGCTGCCAGCCGTCGATGATGTCACCATTCAGGATCAACTTGGCGCAGCGGGTGTGCCGGAGAAAGTGATTCACCTCGTTCGCCTTCGAGTCGGACGTGCCGAGATGGACGTCGGAAATAATCACGGTGCGAACGTTCAGTTTCATACAGAGTGGAGGGCCAGTGTCGCCGCGAGGGGCCGGGTGACGGGGACGGCCACCGGCGACGCGACCGGGAGGAGCACGCGGAGGCTGCGCGGGTTGACCTCGACGAGGACGACCGGACCCGTGGCGTGGATCTCGCCGTCGGTGTGAATCAATCCCGCAGCGCGGCGCTCGATCTGGAACCGGACGCCGCGCAGCCGCCGCACGTGCGGGCTTTGGTCGATCGTGCCGAGGAAGAGTCTCGCCCCGAGTCCCACCGCCCCGATCAGACCCACCGGCCGAATCGCCACCAGATCGAGCTGCCCGTCATCGACGCGGGCCCCGGGGGCGATCCGGGCGTTGTTGCCGTATTGATCAGAGTTGGCCACCGCGATCAGCAGGGCATCGATCGTCTCCCGGTGTCCGGCGCCCACGATCGTGCAGGTCTCCCCGTGCAGGGACCGCAGGGCGCCCACCGCGATACGCGCGTAGGCCGGCAGGCCCCGGCGGGTGAGGCGGTTGAACCGATGGCTGACCTCCGCATCGAGGCCGAGGCCCATGGCATTGAAGAACGGCTTCCCATTGGCCCGGCCGGTGTCGATTGCGACAATCCGGCTGCCCAGGCCGGTCGCCAGCGACAGGGCGCGCGGCGCCGCCAGCGGCACGCCGAGATGCAGGGCCAGTCCGTTGCCGGAACCGCAGGGCACGAGCGCGAGCGCCGTCGGCGCATCAATCAGCGCCTGGGCCACCTCGTTCATTGTTCCATCGCCACCCACGGCCACGACCACGCCATATCCCTGCTCCACCGCCTGGGCGGCCAGGGCCGTCGCGTGCCCCGGGCCCTCCGTGGTCCAGAAATCGGCCTCGATCCCGTGCCGGGCGATGAAGTCCCGGATGGTTTGAGCGAAGGCCGGACGGCGCCGATTGTGTCCGGAGTGCGGATTGAAGATGAAACGCGTCTTCATGCGCGGGCCTCCTGGGGCGCGGGACGCGCCTCGCGTTCCGGACGGAACGGCATCGGCACCGGCTCCGGCTCCGCCGGCGTGCGTGCGGCGGGACCCAGCAGAAACTCCGCAATGTCTCCCGCCGCACCCGGCCGCGAAAGCGCGGCCAGCGCGGTCCGCCACTGGCGCCACACGGCGCCCTCGTTCGCAAAGGCCCGGTCGAGCGTTCCCAGCATCGCGGCGGGCGTCTCCGCCAGCGCCCCGATGCCGTGCCGGCGCAGCAACTCGTAGTTTCCTTCCTCCTGGCCGGGGACGATTTGGTTCACGATCATTGGGCAACGGGCGGCGAGTGCCTCCTGCGTGGTGGCGCCGCCCGCCTTGCTGAGCACCACGTGGTGCGTGAGGAGCAGGTGCGGAACCCGGTCGGTCCAGCCGAGGATGCGCGTCACCGGCCGCCGGGCGCCGGCCAGCTGGCTGAGTTCCTTCTCGAGGGCGGCATTGCGACCCACCGTGCAGGTGACCTCCCAGTCCGTGTCGGTCAGCAGCCGGCGGGCCATGTCCGCCGCGGCCGGTGTGCCCGCATTGACGATACAGAGCACCCGGGGCGGACTGGCCGCGGAGATTTCCCCTGGGCCCAGCTGGGCGCCATGGCGCAAAAAGTAATCCGTGACCGGAAAGCCCAGCACATGGATGCGGGTCCGGTCGACGCCGGCCGCGATCATCACGTCGGCCGAGTCGGCGTTGGGCACGAACCAACCCGCGGCCCCGGCGCGCCACCAGAGGGAATTGATGCTGATCGAGTCAGTGACGACATTGTAGTGCGGCGGGAGCGGCCGGCCCGCGGCACCCAGTCCCTGCAGCAGGAACGCATACACCGGATAAGTGCTACAGATGAACTCGGGCCGCTCCTCGCGGAGGATGCGGTCGAGCACGCGCCGCTCTCCGGCGAGCAAATCCATCAACCGCTCCGCCCATGACGACCGGTCGAGCCAGCGGTAGAACAGGCTCCACAGTCCGGGGGCCCGCGTGATCAGCAGGCGATAGATCCAGCGGGCGATCGCGTCGATCCGGGGTGCCGCCAGGGCAAAGGCGTCAACCACCCGGGCGGTTCCCGGGCCGCCCTGCGCATCGCACGCCGCCGCCAGAGCCCGGGCCGCGGCGTTGTGCCCCTCGCCGAAACCCGCGGTGAGGATCAGGATGCGGGCGCTCACGCGAGAACCGGTTCAGGCGACGACGACGGAAGCCCGGCGGCCTGGATCAAATCAGCCTCGAAGCGGACGATCACCCGATCCCAGGATTGCGCCTCCACCACGGCGCGGGCCGCCGGCCGCAGTTGCGCGCGCAGCAGCGGGTCGGTGGCCAGGTACACCGCGGAATCCACCAGCGCCGCCGGTTGATCGCACGCGACGATCAGGCCGTTCTCGCCACGACGAATGAACTGGCGCGCCGCCGCGTAGTCGAAGCCCGCCACCGCGAGCCCGCTGGCCATCGCCTCGGTGAGCACGTTGCCGAAGGTCTCGGTCAGGCTGGCGTGAATGTAGATGTCGGCCGAGGCGTAGTGCCGGGCCAGGTCGACGCGCGGGATGAAGCCGGTGAAAATACACTCGGGGTGCTCGTGCTGCAGGCGCGCCCGCAGGGGGCCGTCGCCCACCAGTACGAAACGGCACCGGGGATTGGCCTGCCGCATCGCCGCGAAGCAGCGGAAGAGCAGCCCGTAGTTCTTTTCGGCCGCCATGCGCCCGGCATGAATCACGACCGGGTCATCGGAATCGGCCTTCCAGCGGGCCCGCAGCTCCTCCGCGCGGCGGGCGGGATGAAACTGCCAGGTATCGACGCCGCGTGAGAGCAGCGTGACGCCGCGAAAGCCGAGCGAAGAAAGCTCGGCACACAGTTCCAAGGTCGGGACGAACGTGCGGCAGGTGCGATTGTGAACGTACCGGAGCCAAGCCAGCACCGGCCGATGGGCGATCCCGAACCCGTAGTGCCGGGTGTAGGCGTGGAAGTTGGTGTGGAAGCTGGAGGTAACAGGAATTCCGAGCGCGCGGGCAGCCCCGATCGCCGAGGCACCCAGCGGCCCCTCGGTGGCGACGTGGACAAGATCCGGGCGATCCGCGGTCCAACAGCGGCGGAGGCGCCCGCCCGCCGGGAACCCAAGCCGCAACTGCGGGTAGCGCGGAATCGGCAGGCCCGGCAGCGGGATTTCGGTAAACTCCGGATGCGTCTCCCCCGCGGGGAGATCGTCGCGCCGCGGGCGGTAGACGGTCACGGTGTGTCCGCGGGCGCCGAGCTGGCGCGCAATCACGCCGAAGGTCATCGCCACGCCATTGATCTCAGGCGGGAAGGTTTCGGTGATGAGCGCGATTTTCACGGAGCGGAACGCACGGGAGCCATTCCTGAAGAAGAACAGATTCCGGTGCCAAACCCGCGGCGATCCCGTTACATTCCGGAGAAGAAGGGTTGTTCGACCGTGTTTTGCGCCAATCTTTCCTGGACAGGATTAACAGGAGCGGCGCCGGGATGGACCGGCGTTCGCCGGCAGATCCCATCCTGTCTCTCCTCAGATAGCTTCCTGTCCATCCCGTCAAAACTCAGCGAGTTTCACCGGTCGGAAACCCGGCTCGTCATTCCTCCGCTCGCGCCGCCGGCAGCGTGATGATGAAGGCGGTGCCGGCGCCGGGTTCGCTCTCGACCCGCACTTCGCCGCCGTGCGCCTGCACGACGTTCTTGACGATCGCCAGCCCGAGGCCGGTCCCGCCCTGCTCCCGGGAGCGCGCCTTGTCCACGCGGTAGAAACGCTCGAACACCCGCGCCAGGGCGTTGGCCGGAATCCCCGGTCCATCGTCCTGCACCGTGAACTCGACGTGTCCCGCTGCGAGCGTGCGGCCCCGGATGACCACGCGGCCCTCCGCCCGGCCGTACTTGATCGCGTTGTCGATCAAATTGCTCAGCACCTGGCGCAGCCGCTCCGGATCCGCGCGGACGATCAGGCCGTCCGGCACCTGGTTCTCCAGTGTCACGCCGCGGGCGCGGGCCGGGAATGCGGCATCGTCAAACGCCTCCTGCACCGCCCCGCGCAGCGAGACGGGCCGGGGGTGAACGTCGACCTTCTCCGAATCGAACCGGGCCAGCAGCAGCAAATCGTCGATCAGCAACGTCAGCCGGCTGGCATGCTTGTCGATGATGTCGAGGAACCGGGAAGTGATGGCGGGATCGTTCTGGCCCCCGTCGATGAGAGTCTCGGCCGCGCTCTTGATCAACGAGAGCGGGGTTCGCAGTTCGTGGCTCACGTTGGCCACGAAATCCTGGCGCATCGCCTCGAGTTCGCGCAGCCGGGTGACATCGTGGAACACGAGCACGGCACCGGTCGTGGCACCGGCGGAATCGCGCAGGGCGACCGCGCTGACCTGCACGATCCGGGGCGTCGCGCCTTCGAGTCGCACCTCGTGCTCGATGGCGGTGGTGCCGGCACTGGCCTGCGAAGCGAGCGCGGCCACTTCATGGTTGCGGATGGCCTGCAGCAGCGTCCCGCCCATCATTTTCCGGGAGAAATTGAACATCGACTCCGCCGCTTGGTTCACGAGCGCAATGCGGCCGCGGCTGTCGAGGACCAGCAGTCCCTCGATCATTCCATCCAACATCGCCTCCATCCGGGACGTCTGTTCATGCAACGCGGTCTCGTGCCGGCGATGAAACTCCGCGACCTCGCGTTCGTGCCGCGCCTCCATTGCCCGCCAGCGGCGGTGCCACCACCACGCCGCCCCGGCCACCAGGCCGAGGAGGATGAGGAGAAGGATGTCGAAGCCGGTCATCGAAGATTAGGTTTCCCGCGGTGGGGCGCAGGC
>CAINHV010000511.1 GCA_903848965.1 uncultured Opitutia bacterium
GCCAGGGCGCTGACCACCGTCGACCTGGCTGACCGCCAGGGCCGTCCGCCACAGGTCGTCGGGGACACCACCGATCATGGCGCCTGGCTGCTGGCCAAGGCGCAGGGCATGAACCTGGATAAGGGCGTGCCCAAGCCGATCATGCAGGGCCGTCACCTTGTCGCCCGCGGACTGAAGCCGGGAAAAGACTTCAAGCGGATCCTGGATGCGGCCTTCGAGGCCCAGCTAGAAGGCGCCTTTGCGGACGAAATCGCCGGCAATGCCTGGCTGGACGCGTACCTATCTGGTCCAGATTTCACCTCCAATAATTCTTGAAGGATTTTTACTCTCCGATTAAAAAATTTCACCATGAGCATGAACCTCGAACTCGGTGATTCGGAAGACGATCTGGCCGCGGTCGCGGCCTTCCATGACTGGGCCCGGGATCTCGGCTACAAGGTGACCATACGTCCCGACGGTAAAGTCGTCGGTGTCCGCGGCCGTTATGGTTTCGACCTCCACTTCCGCAACGTCCCGGGCATGAAACGGCTGATCATGCGTTGCTACTTCCCCTCGAACCCGGACCGCGCCGACATGCCTGGCCGCTTCGCGTTGGCCAACCAGATCAACTCCTCCTTCAACATCGGCACCTTCTGGTTCGACGCCGACGCCGATTTTGCCTGCCAGTTCGTCCTGCCTTTCCAAGATCGCCTCACGCCGGCCCTCTGGCGTGAATTCTTCTCGTTCTGCGAGGCCGGCGTCACCCAGATCATCCAGCAGCACGCGGAGGACTTCCGTCCTTTCATGGCGTAGAGCCGTCGACGACCATGGACCTAGACCTAACCGACGTCGGGGACAGCGAGCAAGCCACCCGGAGCCTGCGCGAGTGGTGCGCGCAGATCGGATATCGCGTCAAAGCCGGCGATACTGACATCAATTTTCTGCTGCAGGGCGCGCGGCGTTGGATCATCGGCCTGAAAGCCAACCCGACGGAGAACCATCGCATCATCGCCACCTGCGTCTTCCGGATCGCGCCCAACAGCATGGAGCGCGACGCGTGGCTTCGCTTCGTGAATCAGCTCAACTCCACTTATAACCTCTGCAGCTTCTGCGTGAACGCTGAAGGCCATTTCGAGATTCAATATAATCTACCTTTCCTCGAAAAACTCAGCCCACGTCTCTTCCGCAATTTCATCAATTATGCGGATGGTTCATTAGGTAAGGTCATGGAGCGTCATGAGGACGTCCTTGGCGCCGGCCTGCAGTGAGCCGCTTTTCTATGACCCTACAATTCGACGATGAGAATGATGAAGGCCAGGCGACCGCCGCCTTAGCCGGCTGGGCCGAGCAACTCGGTTTCCGGCTGACACGTAATGAGGCGGGCGGCCGCTTCACGTTGCATGGCCGATACAACTACAGCATCTGGGTCGCCGGCACTGCCGGTTTTCGCCGTATCGTCTGCATCGCGAACTTTGCCGGCTGCAAGAACCACCGCGATCCGGAAGGTAAGCTTCGCTTCGCCAATAAACTCAATCTCGACTATAATGTCAGCAAGGTTTCCTTCAACAGTCAGGGTGACCTTTATTTCGAATTCGTCCTTTACGTCGAAGCATCGCTCAGTCCTTCGCTTTGGTCGACCTTCTTCGCTAAGGCCGATGATGGCATCACCTGGGTCTTTGGTCGCCACAAGGACGAGCTCGCGGAGCTGGTCGACTAGGCCGGCTCGTCGGTCGCCGGCTCGTCACCGACGAAATCTCGGCGGCGATCTGCGCGTCGCTTGCGCATGAATTCATCGAAGGCGGTCTTGGTCTGACGTTCGGACTCTGGCGTGAGGCCGCCTTTGATGGCATCCATGATGTGCTCATGGTAGTTGTCGATGGTGTCGGTGAGGTCATTGACGCAGCGCATCAATTGTCGACGCGTCAGTTTGGAGTCTTCGAGGGGGAATTCGATGATCGCCTGGATATCGCCGTCGTCTGGATCATACTCGAACTGGGCCATCTTCGTCATGTGGCTGATCTGCAACAGCGTCTGGAAGAGGGCCAGCTTGTTGAAGGAGTTGCCGTTGGGGTCGAACTTATACGCCCCCGGGGCCCCAATCTTGATGAATTCACCTTGTTCTTCTGCCGCGATATACAGGCGGAGCTTGTTGTCATTTTCGGGGTTGCGGTAGCGCTTCAGACGGAAACCGGTATGTAAGAAGGTCGCGCCTTCGCGGTGCTGGTATTTGATTTTCTCGTCGTCCAGAAACGCCTTGATCTCTTCAATGCTGGTGGGCATGGGATTGCTCGTTGGGGGTGAATGGATATACTTTACCGATAGTTTAGAGGCTCAAGCGATTTTTAGGACAAACCTTGAAAGTGCTGACTTAGGTCCGATTTAAGCAATCTGCGGACATTCGGCGCCGAGCGAAAGCGGGCCAATTTCCCGGAAGCTGCGGCGGGGGATTTTGAGTTGCTCGCAGACCCCGGCCATGAGGCACTCGAGGGCGGAGGCGTCGGTGAAGTCGTTGGGGATCTTGCCTAGGTTCACGCGCCCGCTTCCTTGGAAATAAGCGAAGAAGACCTCGGCTGGTTCCTTGGCCTTGCCGCTGATCGAGTCCCAAAGGCCCCGCGGTTTCATCTCGCAGGTGAATTCGGTATACTCGAGACAAAATGTATAGATTGGCCGAGACGAAGGCCCGTGGGGGTTGCGCGACTTCCGGTAGAACACTGAGGCGGCGTAGAGGTATTCGATCGGAATCAGATCGAAGCGCTTCTCGCTCATCAGCTGGGCCATCTGCTTGACGACCAAGGGGTAGCTTTCAAACACGACGTAGAATTCGTCGTTGGCGAGGATGCAGCCTTTCGGATCACGGTTGCGTAGTTTGCTCGAGAAGGCGACGGGCAACGTAGGCGTATCCATCAGGCTGATGAGTTTGTGTTCCATGGGGGTTCGTCATCTTCGCTCCACCGCTCCCGCCGTCAAAGTCTTATTGAATGTTTGTATTAAAGATATGGTTGCCGAGACCAGCCCGACGGATAGGTTGCAAGGATGGCAGCAAAGAATTCCCGCCGGGGTATCATGATCCCGAAGGCCTGCTTCTGGCCGCTCATGGGAATCTTCCTGGTCATCTTTATTTTCGACCGCTGCACCCGCCACTGAGGTCCGGTCGCAACTCAGTCGGCGCCCAGCCCTAGGCGGCCCGGCCGCACGGTGACCCGAGATGTCGACGTTATCTCAGGAAGTTATTCCTTGATGCCCGCCTCACCGCGAAGGTCTTGCCTCAGCGATGATTTCAATGGCTTTCCTCAGGGCGGCCAGGCCGGCGGAACCAATCATCCCGCGATGGCTATGGAAGGCGTGCTTCATGCGGTATTGCACCTCGTCGGAGTGGGCTTCCAGGAATTTCCTGATTTTCTGACCGACCCGGAGGGGATGTCGGAAGAAGGGGGGGGTGATGAAGCCCTCGGAGTCGGCTGCCTTCAATAATTCGCAATCGCCCAGTGTCACGATGTCTTCGCCTTTCATCAGCTTGAGTTCGGCCAGGTGGATGCTGAATGCATTCATGGTGTGGCAGGCAAGCAGGATGGGCGGCTTGCTCCGTTCGACGGCGATGATGAGCGTGACCGAACCGACTTGCGGCTCGTCGATGAGCGGCGTGACGTGTTGGTGGAGTCGCCAGTCTTCGAACGGGTCGCTGACTAGTTGCCATTCGCCGGAGTCAAGTTCCATGGCGGTCTGAATAGCCTAGCGACCTCCTTTGTCGTTCAATTCCCAATCTTCATCGAAGAAGGTGGCGTTACGCAGGACGTCGGCGCTGATGATCTTATAGCCAAGGTTGTCGCCGCTCGCAGAGTTCGGCGGGAGCGGGAGCAGCTCTATCCAGAATTCCGAAGAGCCTTCCATCTGATTCACGATTCTTCCGGCGATCGTCGCAGCACCCTGGGTTTTAAGAAGGAAACATTTCCCCGAAAGCATCGTGCCTAGTTGTTGGAGGTATCGGCTATTTTCCATTCCCTTGGTCGACCGGATTCGAATCAGCCCATGCCTTCCGGCATCTGGAACTTCACGCCGCAACCCGGGCAACGGGGACGGTCGAACTTATCACCGAAGCTCTTACCGGTGAGGGCACCAAAAATACCACCCGCGATTGCGCCCACCGTCGCACCGGCGGGTCCGCCGATGAGACCGACCTTGGCGCCGAGGGTGGCGCCAGCGGCAGCGCCGCCCAGGCCGCCCGCAGCTTTGCCGCTGTTTTCGACCATGTGGACGAAACCGAGCCCGCAGGCGGGGCAGTGGACGAAGACTTTATTGGACATGATTTTAGGATTGGGGGTTATTAAGGGCGTAGTCGTGACGGACCTTGAGCAAGCCAAGGTGATCGTAGACCTTATAGGTCAGGTAGAAAGTGACCACGTTGAGCACATTCACGATGATGAAAAAGGTATCCACCTTGATCGTGTAGCCGACCAGGATGAACTGATA
>CAINHV010000512.1 GCA_903848965.1 uncultured Opitutia bacterium
CTCGTACGCGACGTCACTTTGGGCGCATATCGAACCGAACCGCACGACGGAGCTGGGGCGGGAGGCCGAGGCGGAGGCGAATCGGGCTTTGGCGCTTTCCCTGGTTAATCCGGACTTCTGGGTCCGGCGGGGTGTTAGCCGCGATATGCAGGGGCGGTGGCTGGAGGCCGGTGACGACTTCACGAAAGCCACGACGGTGGCACCACAGAACGCGTTGATTTGGTATTATTACGCGGATCACCTGAGTCGCAAGAGAACCGAACGCGCGATGACCGACGCGGCCCTCGCGTTCTGTTTGCGTCTTGACCCTCTAAATGGCCCGGGGCTAGCTTTGCGCCAGCGTTTGGCGATTAGCCGAAGTGCCCCGTAAGCCTGTATTTCCATGCATCAACGCTTCCTGTCCTGGCTGATTCTGGGCCTCTTTGCCGGTGTGATCGCGCTTCGTGGTCAGGCGCCGGCAGCGGCGACGGCGGCTGCACCCATGCCCCCCGGTCTCGTGCTCGTGGCGAAGGTCGCGGGGACCGCAGAGATGTTTGTCGATGGGACAAGAACCGCGCTCAAGGTTGACGATCGAATCCCACAGGCGGCGCGCATCACGACGGCAGCCGCTTCAAGTGTGGTGCTCGTGTTTTCCAATGGTGCGACCACGCAACTCGGGGAAGACTCCGAACTCGTGATTCAGGAATTTTTGCAGGACCCATTCGCGAGCACGATCCAAGTGGCGAATCTCGAGGAAGAGCCTACGGCGTCCCGGACGCGGCTTTCGCTGACGAAGGGCGAGATCGTCGGCAACGTGAAGAAGCTGAAGCACGATCGCGGATCCATGTTCACGGTCGAGACACCGGTGGGCGCCGCCGGTATTCGCGGTACCACGTTCCGAATTGTCTTCCGTCCGCAGGGTACGGGGCTGGCTTTTTTTAGTATCAGCACGGTCGAAGGAAATGTCGCCTTTCAGCAACCCGGTGACGGTGGCAACGCCGGCGGAGGCGGGGGCGGCGGTGCCGCTGCCGGTGGAACACCGGATCCCAATGCCGGAGGCGGAAATGCCGGTGGCCCTGGAGCGGGAGTTTCTGTTTCAGGCGGCCAGGAGGTCGTGATCACGGTGAGCGTCACAGTCAATCCGACGACTGGCCAGGTAACGATCACCGCGCCGCCCACCATGACTTCGAATCTCGTCGTTCCCATTAGTGCGGCGACGCAGGCTGCCGTGGTTCAACAGGCGCAAACGATGGCGGTCGCCGTGGCGACGGCGATATTTACCTCGCCCCCGATCAACCCCAGTGGGGGTGGCGGCACGGGCGGAACGCCGGATGCCGGAACGTCCGGGTCCACCGTTGGCACGAGTGGCTCGACGACGGGTGGCACCGGGAATACCGGAGGCACCGGTAATACCGGCGGCACGGGCAACACGACGCCGGTCAATAACACGCCACCACCTCCGACCCCGCCAGCTCCCCGCGTCACCACGGGCGACGGAGTGCCCGGCGTGTAAGCCCGGCCGGTGGGCGATCTCGCCTGCTGGGGAAATATTCTTCCGTTCGCTGAGCCGGAAACGTAGCGTGCCCGGATGCCCTCGACCACGAAGGTCAGGTGGTTCGCTTACCTGCGCTGGCTGTTCCTGCTCCCTCTTCCGGCCTTGTGGTGCCTGGTTGATTATTATGGGTGGCTGAACTTCCTCGAGACCAAGGCGACCGACTGGCGCTTTGTCTACCGGGGCGAACTCGAGTCGCCGGTGAAGATCGTCCACGTGGACATCGATACGCTCTCGCTCAACGAGATTGGCGGCTTCCCGTGGAGCCGGACATATTTTTCCCGCGTGGCAGCCGCGCTTCTGAATCAGGGTCGCGTCAAGGCGGTGGGCTTCGATATTGTCTTCTCCGACGAGGGGGTCGCGGAATCCGTGGATCGTCGGAAGCTCATTCTCGGCAATGCGGAGTTCGGGCGGTACCTGATGAAGCAGCCGCCGGTGGTTCTCGCCGCCTCTTACGCCGGCCAGGTCTTTCTAGACGTGAACGGCAAGGTGAAGGAGCGGGTGCTGCCGATCGTGGCGACGGATACCCGGCCGCCCGGCCTCATTGAACCGCCGGAAATGCCGGAGTTCGAGACGAGCGCGGATCCGAACAAGCAGCAGCCGTGGACGCCGCCGGTGGCGATCGGATTGATCGACACCATCGGCAACGGTACCCGCAGCGTCCCGGCGTGGGCTCCAAACAACACCAACGTCGTCTACTACCACATGGCCGTACAACTGGCCCGGCTCTATTGGAATCTGCCGCCGGAGGCCCTGCGACTGAAGCCCGACGCGCTCGAGTTCGTGCGCGCGGATGGGAGCATCCTGCAATCAGTGCCGCTCCGTCAGGGTCAGTTGATGGATGTGAATTGGTTTACGCGGTGGTTTTCTCCACACACCTCGCACATCGAATTCTCGACGGTGTACAAATATGCCGAGGCGCTTGCTTCCAAGGATCCGGAGGAGCAGAAGC
>CAINHV010000513.1 GCA_903848965.1 uncultured Opitutia bacterium
CCAGCCCAACCCACCGCCGGGGTTCAACCCGGCCCGCATCACTCGTTATGATTCGTCTCACCCTCCTGCTGCTCATCGCCGCGATCGCGTTGCCTCTTCGGGGCGCCGAATCGCCCCGGTCGTTTCAACTAAAGTCCCTGTACCACGTCGGCTACTGGGTCCGAGACATCGCGAAATCCCGGCAGTTTTATCACGACTTTCTCGGTTACGATGAACCCTACGTGCTCAACCGGCCCGACGGCTCGCTCCAGATGGTCATCATGAAGGTGAACGAGCGGCAGGTCATCCTCCTCTTCAACGATCCAAAGATGATCCTCCCGAGTGGCGACAATCTCGATCACCTCGGATTCGAGACCGACAACAATGCGGCCGCGCGCGAGCATCTGCTCGCCCATGGGATCAAGGTTGGCACCGTCAACCGCGGCCGGATCGGAGATCTGCTGCTCGGCGTGCGCGATCCCGACAACAACTATTATGAGGTCACCCAGCTCGAACCCGTGGGTCAGTTACTGAAGCATCAGGGCAAGGGCCTGTCGGCGACCCGAATTTCGGATCGGCTGCGCTCGGCGACCATCCCGGTCGCCGACTTGCCGGCCGCGATGCATTTTTACCGCGACATCCTCGGCTTCAAACGCATCGACGCCGACCATCATGGACTGGCCATGGCCGGAATCGTGCGCGTGCAGGTGACGGACAGCACCGACTATCTCGAGCTTGTGCCTTACCAACGCGCACCCGGCGCCGAACCCGCGCGCCGCGCGCCTGAGTACTGTCTCGAGGTGCCTGACGCGGCCAAGGCCTTGGAAATCCTGACCAGTCGCGCCAAGGCGCTCGGCCTGGCCGCACCCGCGCCGTTGAATCTTTCGCCGGACGGACGACGGCAGACCAGTGCGATGGACCCCGACGGGATTCGCGTGATCTTCCGCGAGCCCTCGGCCGCCAAGTAGCCCGGACGCCTTTCCGACGAATCGACCAGGGGGCAGCGCCGGGCGGAAAACGAAGGGCTTCGACCCGAATTCACTCCAGCGATCGACCCATAATTCGGCGCTCCAGCAGCTCAAGGTAGCCCACAATGGACAGAAATTTGGGCAGGCGGGGTTTCATGCCGCGTCTCGGTGCCTTCGACGTCGATTTTTGACGACGGGGCCGAGGCAGGGAGAATCAGGAAGACGCGGCGTCTGCTCCCCCTGCCTGCTATCTGTCCATTTAGCCTGTCTCATCGTTTTCAGCCTGTCCCTTTAGGCGTTTTCTCCCTTTGGGCGTTTGCAACCTCGTTGGCCTAGCGATTCGTCGCTTTCCGCCTGTCCCTATTGGCCTTCCGTCATTTTCCGCCTGTCCCTTTTAAGCTATGTCCCTTTTAAGCTATCCGGATTCCGGTCGGTCGATTTTAGCCTGTCCCTTGTGGAGGATTGGTGCGGACCGACTTGACGAGCGACGCAATCAGACCAGACTTGGTCTGGTTCTTCTGTATAATGAAGCTGATCAACATTCAGGCTGCCAAGACACACCTCTCACGGATCGTCGAAGAGGTGGTCGCGGGTCAGGACGTGGTCCTGGCAAAGTCGGGTAAACCGCTGGTGCGATTAATCCCGTTTTCCACCTCCCGCCAGCCCCGGACTCCGGGGCTTTTTTGCACCACTACGGACGTGCCGGCGGCCTCGGCCCAAGACAGCCTCCGCAGAACCGAATCCACTCGCTGACACCCGATGCGCCTCTTGCTCGATACTGAGGTCATCGTGTCGTGGTCGTTGTTCCCGGAGCGCCTGCGCGCCGAGACCCGCGCCGCCATCGCGTCGCCCGACAACGAGGTTTTCCTCAGCGCAACCAGCGTCTGGGACATCAATCTCCGGATCGCCAAGCAGAAGCTCTCGCTGCCGGCCAACTTCGCCGCCCGGCTGCTCGCCGATGGTTTCGAGGAGTTGCCCTTCACGATCGCTCACGCCGCGTGCGCGGCGCAGCTTCCCGTGCTTCACGCCGATCCGATCGATCGGCTCCTCATCGCCCAAGCCCTGACAGAGGGCCTGATGCTCGTGACCAACGATCCGGAAATCGTTCGCTACGATGTTCCCGTCATGGACGCGTGAACCCAGCCCCACTACGACCTCACCGATGCAATTGACCAAACATTGGGCCGCCACCCTCGACGACTACGTCATCGATCTGGCGTGGTCCCCCGAGGGCGCGCAACTCGCCGCCGCCTCCGCCGCCGGCCCCGTATCGCTCCTCGCCACGTCCGACGGCGCTCCCCGTCATGAACTGCCGGGACACTTGGGCGGGACGAACTGCGTCGCCTGGAAACCCGCGCAGCCGACTACGGAAGCGGCCTTGTCATCAATCCTGGCCACCGGCGGCCAGGACGGCGCAGTGAAACTCTGGGATGCGACGACCGGCCAGCACACGGCCACCGCCGTCATCGGCAAAGCCTGGGTCGAGCACCTCGCCTGGCGCCCATCGCTCGACCCTCAACCTGTAACCCTCAACTCCCCCGCCGCACCCCTCCTCGCGGTCGCCGCGGGCCGGGACCTTGTCCTCCTCAATCCCGACGCCTCCGTCCGGCATCGCTTCAAGCCCGCACCGAAGACCATCACCGCGCTCGCCGCCGAACCGGCCGGAGGTTGTTTCGCCGTGGCGTATTTCGGCGGTGTGGTGCTATGGGATGCGGATGATTTCGGGGCGCAGAAGGAATTCGCCTATGCCAACGGCATTCATGCGCTCGTCTGGTCGCCCGATGGACGCTGGCTGGTCTCCGGCAATCAGGACCCTTCCGTCCACCTCTGGATTCCCGAGCAGGACATCGAGCTCCACATGAGCGGCTACGAGACCAAGGTGAAACATCTCTCGTTCGATCACGGTTCGCGCTGGCTCGCCACGAGCGGGGGACGTGACGCCTGCATCTGGGACTGCACCGGCGCCGGCCCGGAAGGCCGCGAACCCACGATGCTGCCGCACACCGCGCCAGTGTGCGCCGTCGCATTCCAAAATTCACACGGCCTGCTCGCCACCGCGTCGCAGGACGGCGTCGTGCAACTTTGGAGCCCAGAACGCCGCCAGGCGCTGCGAGCGACAATCAAGATGCCCGTCGCCGCCACGCGGCTCGCCTGGTCGCCTGACGACCGCTACCTGGCGATCGGGTCCGAGAAGGGCGTCGTGTATGTCCTGAAATCCGAGGGCTGATCCCATGTCCAGCACCGCTCCCACGCCCGAACCGCGTCCGTCGATCTTCCTCAGCTATGCCTCGGATGATCGCGCCGCCGCCCGGGCCTT
Source organism: uncultured Opitutia bacterium (assembly GCA_903848965.1). Classification (GTDB taxonomy): domain Bacteria; phylum Verrucomicrobiota; class Verrucomicrobiia; order Opitutales; family Opitutaceae; genus ER46. Next base: position 3,265 of record CAINHV010000513.1, read on the forward strand.
GCGCGACGCGCTGATCGCGACCGGCCTCGACGTCTGGTACGACGAAAGCAAGCTCGGCGGCGGGGATGCGTGGGATCAGAAAATCCGACGCCAGATCCGCGACTGCGACTTCTTCATGCCGGTGATCTCCCACGCGACCGAGCAGCGGAAGGAAGGCTATTTCCGGCGGGAGTGGCGGCTCGCCGCAGAGCGGACCATGGACATGGCCGACGACGTCCTGTTCCTGCTTCCGGTTGCGATCGACGACACCAGCGACGCGGGCGCACGCGTGCCCGACAAGTTTCTCGCCGTGCAATGGCTTCGGCTCCCCGCGGGACATCCCACCCCGGAGTTGGAGGCCCTCGCGCGCCGCCTGCTCGAGGGAGAGAACTCGGTGAGGCCAACGTGGAGTTCACCCAGGCCGGGGTGCCGACGACCTTTCTCCACACCTCATTCTACTGGGACAACCTGATCTATTTCGGGATGGGCCCGCGCAAGGGGCCGGACGGCAAGCTGGTCTTCGCGCTCCCGATGGGGGACCGCAAACTGCCCGGCATCGGGGCAGAGGATATCGGCCGTTGCGCCTATGGCGTGTTCCAGCGGCCCGACTTGATCGGAAAATCGATCGGCATCGCCGGCGATCATCCCACGGGCGCACAGATAGCTGCGACGCTCGGTCAGGCCGTGAGCCAGCCCGTCGGCTACTACGCGATGCCGTTCGACGACTACCGGAAGCTCGGCTTCCCCGGCGCGGACGACCTCGGAAACATGTTTCAATTCAAGCACGACTTCGAAAAGGAGTTCTGCGGCGCCCGCAGCGTCGAGTTCTCGCGCTCGCTCAATCCGAAGCTGCAGACCTTCGCCCAGTGGGTCGCGTCGAACAAGAATCGGATTCCGATCCAATAGGTTTTTGGCGAAGCCAAAAACCTAGAAATCCAAACCGAGGAGCAGCTTCATCCGGGTAAAGTCCTGCGCGTTGCCGTCAGGATTGTCCCGCCTGATTTCGTGCCGAATCGAGGTGCTGAGCGTCTCGGTGAGCTTCTTGTTCAGCTCGGCGCGGTTCTCCCAGCCTTGCGACTGATTCTGGGCGGGATACCAAACCCCGCGCTGGGTGAAACCCATCTGCCAGGGCAGGCGCAGCTCGATTTCCTCGAACGCCGAGGGCACGCCGAGGGAAGTGTGCGCCATCGACGGTTCGAGGGCCCAGGTGTCGAAGAGATTGTGCGAAACGCCTAGCCGGAGTTTGCGTGCCGCGCCGGTGAACACGTTGTAGCCGACACCCAATTCCTGCTGCAGCAGCACGTATTCGCTGGGACCACCCTTCTTCCGACTCGCGCGGTCCCACTCCGCACTCGGCCGGTACTGCGTGAACAGCCGCGTGCCAAAATCATGCCGCCAGGAGCCGGATGCCTTCAACACATCCGTAGTGAGCACGTCGTTCGTCTCGGCATACTCGTAGCGGGCATTGCCCTGGACTTCGTCGCGCTCCCACTTGCGACTGAGCCTGCCCTCGAGCGAGTGATTGTTGCGCTCGGCGCTGTCCGAGACGATCTCGGTCGAGAACGCGACGCGACCGTGCAGCGGGCCGAAGAAGTCGCGCACCTTCGCGGTCAGCACCCCGGAGGAGAATTGATCCCAGATCGTCACGCGCTCGTTCTCCCGCGCCACCGCCGTCTCCTTGTCCGACAGCGGTACTTTCGCGGCCGAGGTCGCGGCCGGCGCGACCGCCGGCCGCGGGGCGGCGGCCTTGGTGGCCGCGTCACCCTTGATCACCACCGCGTCCGCCGCGGGCACGAGTAGTTTGCCGAAGCGCTCCGACTTGAAGACCAACACACCACCGGAGGTTGCGACCAGCGTGCCCTGCACCCGATCACCATCCTTGTAGACCAGCGTATCCCGCGCCGTCACGACGCTGTCCGAGGCCCACGCCTCCCTGAGCACCGCGCCGACCACCACCACGAGGATCAGCCTTCGGACAATGCGAAAAAGCATCCCTCTTCGACGCATTCATCCGGCGACTATTTCAAGAATTTTTTCGGAAAACTTTTCGGCGCGGCTGTCGCCGACGGAAAGTGAAGAACGCTGGCACGGCGATCGGCATCGCGCCGCCGTCCGCCTAAGGACGCCGGCGGGTCACGCGGGACAACCAGGCCTCGAGCGCCGCCGCCTCAAGCACGCCGCTGTGCCCGGTGACCTGATGCTCCGCATCGAAGAGATAGGTGCGCGGCAGCTCGCCCCGCCATTCCGGGTCGACACCGAAGCGAATGCGCTCCGTGAAGTCATCGGCAAACGCCCACGGCTCGATGCGTCCCAGCCGCTGCTGCGCCAGATAGCGGGCCACCTCGGGATGCTCGTTGGGCCCGTCGGCCGCCACCAGAGCAATGGCCACCTGAGGATAACGGGCATGGACCGCAGTCAGCAGCATAATGTCGTCCTTGCACGGCGCGCAATGCAGCGACCAGAACGCCACGACGAACGGCCGGCCCTGGTTGGCCTGACGAATCTCCGCGAGACTGCGCGCGTCGAAGGGCTTGAGCAACGGGCGGGGAGCGGGGTTCGCCCCAAGCCCGGCCAGCACCGGCACGAGCAGCAGCGCGATCCAGCGAGGCCACCCAAGTTGGGAACATTTCATGGGAAGGATGTGACCGACAGCGGCTGCAGCCGCGTATTCCAGAAGACGTGGAAGCGTCCATCCCGCGTCAGGAGCCGGGGATGATCCGAGGCTCCGTCCGTCGCGGCCAGCGCAAGCTCGCGCCAGGTGTCACCACCATCCGGAGACAGCAGTCCCTGCAGTTGGGAGCGGGTGCCGTCGAACTGTTTCCAGACCACCGCCACCTGCCGGCCGAGAACGGCCACGTCCGGTCGCTCGGCCGCGCCGTTGCCGATCCGGCGCAAGCCCTCGATCCGACCATCGATGGGACGGCCGTAGAATACCCCGGGCGCCTTGGGCGATCCGGTAACCCACACCGCATGGCGACGCTCCCGGTCGTCGATCGCGAGGGCGGGGCCCTGATGGGGGCAGGCATCGATCGCCCAGTCGTCGAAGGAGGCCCGTTGCATTCCGCCCGCCCGGCCGTCGGCGGTGATCACCCCAATCGCGTGGTCACGAATGTTGGGATCGAAAATGTGCCGCCACAGCGCGACCACGCTGCCATCCGGCCGCGGCACCAGGGCAATGCGGCAGCACTCGCAACTGTGATCCGCCAGCTTCGTGTCGGCACGGAAGGCCGCGCCCCGGTCATCGGAGATCGCAAAGTAGATCGCCGCCCCGCGATACGCCGGGCCTGCCGCCGGCGCCGCCACCAAGTCCCGCTTGTCCACCCAGGCGACGACGACGCGGCCGAGCGCGTCGACCGTGAGCGCGTCGAAACGATGCGTAATCACCTGTCGGTCGCGGTGCACGGTCCGCGGCGGATCAAAGGTCGCGCCGCCGTCGAGCGATCGCGTGAAGCGAATCTCCCCGGTGTAAGGCTTCGCCAGCGGCCGGGTCCAGGTGACGTAGATCTCGCCTTGCGGGCCGAGGGCGATCTTCGGCCGCGCATCCGCGCCCGCGTCGGTGGGCTCGATTTCGCGACTGACCGCGACCGGCGCGGACCAGGACTTTCCCAGGTCTCCCGATCGACTGACCGAGACGCCCGCCGCCGTCTGGTGCGCCGCCCAGAGCGTGCCGCGGGAATCGAAGGCGGCGGTCGCGCCCAACTCCGCGAGTCCCGCCTGGCCCGGAGCCGGAGCGCCGTGGCCGCCATGATGGCTGGCGCCAGTCTCGGCGCCGAAAACGGCACGCGCGAGCAGCAGCGCGCCGAGACCGAGAACCGAAGGTGATGCGAGATGCATGGTCGGAGAAGTGAAACGGCGGTTACCAGCGCGTCTCCACGCCGCCGTAGAAGGCCCGCGGGAGACCGGGACTGAAGACGGGGGTGTTGGACGACACCGACGCGCTGTCGGCGAAGCGCCGGTCGAGGACGTTGATGACCCGGCCGAACGCGGACCAATTCCGCGTGAACGCGACGCTCGCGCGCACGTTGAGCAGATCGTGCCCGGGATACTTGCCGAACACCGGGGAGTTGCTGGCCTCGAGCCAGTACGAGCCGATCCGAATCCATTCCACCTGTGCCATCGTCCGCGTGTTCGGCGTCCAGGTAAGCCGGGTGTTGGCGAGGACCCGCGGGGCGGTTTCGATGTCCCTCCCGCTGAAGTTGGCCGTCGCCGTGACCCAGTTGAGGTAGCGGTGGCGGGCGTACGACAGCGCGGTGTCGATCCGAAGCTGCCGCGCGAAGGAGACGCCGAGGCCCGCCTCGAGGCCGCGATGGCCCGTCTTGCCCGCATTGACGTTGGTGCTGAGGTTGGTCGCGAGGTCCCGCTGGCTCACGAGATCGTCGCGCTTCACCAGATCGTAGGCGACGAGATCGTAGGACCACCGGCCCACGGTGCCCCGCAGACCGGCTTCGATCTGCTCGGCCTTGATGGGCCGCAGCCGGAGGAGCAGCCCCGCCTTCGCGACGGCATTGGCGGCCGACGCATCGTTGCCCGCCCGGTAAAGCTGGCCCTCGGAGGGAGCCCGGAAACCCTGGTTGAACGAGGCGAACAGGTGCGCGCCCTTTCCGAGCGCGTACGTGGCGCCGAGTTTCGGGCTCAGGCGCGAGAAGTCGGATGAGTCCTGCGCCAACTGGCCGTAGTAGCGCGTCGCACCGAGGACGGACGCCTGCACGGTGCCGGCCGACAGGTGATTCCTCATCTCGTAGGACAGCGCATCGTAGCGCAGCCCCGCCGTCACGCGCAGTGCCCGGGTCGGAGAAAATTCCAGGTGGCCGTAGGGCGACGCACTCTGGAAGGTGACATGGTAGTCGTAGATGCGCGTCCCGCGGGTGAAGGCGGTGTACACCGTGTTCGCGCCGGAACCGGAACGGGTCACGAGCAGGTTGTCCTCGCGCCGCGAGCCGGGGCTGTGATCGAAGTCCACCCCGGTGATGAACCGGGTGCGCAGGGCCGGCAGATCCTTCCGCCACTTGGCCAGCACGCCGTAGGAGACATTGTGACCGATCTCGATCCGCGGATCGGAGCTCAGGTTGAACGTGCCGTTCAGTTCCATGCTGTTGTCCCGAAAATAGGGGGTAAACGAGAGGAGGCCCGCGCCCAGCGTCTGCGCGTACTCGACCGACACCCGGGCCGCACTCACCTTGCGGTACGCGATCGACAGGTTGTTCCGCGTCGGGTTGTTCTGATAATCGGCGAAAGTCAGCGCAGAGTTGGCGCCGGTTTCCTGATCGATCCGCGACACGCCGACGATCGCCTTGATCGTGCCGTTGGCGCCCACGCGGCGATCCAGCCGGAAGTTTCCGCTCTGCCGATCGTAACCGGTGCGATCGCGCCAGCCGTCGGTATGGGTGACATTGAGGTCCGCCCGAAACGCTCCTTCCGGGATCGCCTGTCCTCCGCTGAGCATGAGTCGATGCGTGCCGAACGCCCCGAGTTCACCGGAGAGCGCGAGTTCAGACTGTCCGCTGGGCGCGCGAGAGAGGATGTTCACGATCCCGCCGATCGCGTCGGAACCGTACAACGCCGTGCCCGGGCCGCGGACCACCTCGATGCCGCCCGCCATCGGGATGTTCACCTCGTAGAGGGCGTTGTGATTGAAGAAGCCCGTGGCCCGAATCGGGATGCCGTCCTCGAGAAAGAGATACACGGGACTCGTGGTGAACGGCTGCCGGATGGCCGTCGTGTGGCCTTCGCCGTTGGTGACGGCCACCGCGACGCCCGGCACCTGGCTGAGCAGCTGGCCGGGGTGCAGCGGCGCGATCTGCCGGATCGAGTCCGGACTGATCGCACCGATCGAGGCGGGAGTCTCGACGAGCAAGGCCCTTTCGCGGGTGCCGGTGACCGTGATGGGATCGAGGGAAATCGCGCCGGACGCGGCGCCCGGGGCGGGAGCGGCGCCCTGGCCGAAGGTGGCGCCCGGAAGGCCCAGGGCGAAGGCGGTCGCGAGGCCAAGCCACCGCGACGGGAAGGAGGAACGAGAAGGAAGAAACGATGAAGGAAAGGTGTTCATGGCAGGGGGCCGGCGGTGGGCCGGCGGAACGCACCGATCGATGCGCGGGATCTGACGCCAGGTCAGATCGGGAATGGGAAAAGCGCCTCCCACTCGGGAAGACGCGCTGGACAGCAGGCGCGCTAAACGCGCGGCGGCGTCAGCAGCGGAGCCGAACGCTCCGCCCCATGAACCATGAACTCCCCGAGGGAAAAAGTAACGCTGTCCGGCTTTCCGACCACCACGGGCGGCGCGGGCAGGTAAACGAGCAGGGTCTTGCCCAGCGCGTTGCCGGCCGACGGCTGACCGGCATCATCCTGCTGCTGCTTCGCGGCGGTGACCGCCTTGCACAAGTGGCAACGCCCTTCCGGGCTGAAAGTCCGTTCGAACGCCGCCTCGACCGGCATCGTGCGAACGTTCTCCGCCATCATCCGTGCCCAAGCGAACGTCTGCACCAAGTCCCATTGGCTGCCCGTGGCAAAAAGCCACGCGACCAGCGTCAGGACGAGGGGAAGCTTGCGGTGCACGGGGGCGATCGAATGGGCAGCGGGCCGCCGAAATGCAAGCCTGCTTCCGTGACGGCCGCAGCGGCGACGTCGGATCGCCGTTCGGCAACGCTTGCTAAAACCGCCGAACGAAACTCACCCGCGCCGTCAGCGGTTCGGCCGGATGAAAGTGGAGATCGTCCACGCCTTCGGCCGGTTCGCCGGCCAGCCGGGAACGGTAGTAGTAAACGATGTCGTAGTTGTCGCGGTTGAAGACATTCAACACATCCAGCGCGACGTCCCAGGATTTTGCCCGCCAGCCCAGGCGCGCGTTCCACGAGATCGAGGACGGGGCGCGCACCGAGTTGTCTTCAATCAGTGGCTGGGGTCCGAAGTAACGCGCCCGCACGCTCCCAAACCAGCCGGCGTCGCCGCCGACGTTCACGCCGCCGGTGAAGACGGCGCCGACGGAATTCGCGATCCGCGTGCCGCTCCCGTTGTCGTCGCGATAACGCGCCCGGGTCAGCGCGACGTCGCCATCGAGCGCGAGCCACGACGTGAACCGGTAATAGTTCGACCACTCGACACCATGCCGCCGCGTCCGGCCGGTCGGCTCCGTGCCGCCGGCATCGCCGACGAAAACGAGCTCCGAATCGAGTTCGAGGCCCCAGACCGAGAGCGTGGAGACGAGCCCCGGCACAATCGCGGTGCGCAGTCCGACTTCCGCACCGCGGGATCGCGCCAGCGGGGTGACGCGATCCACCGGGGTCACGCCATCGGCCGGATCCACCCGGATGGTCGTGCCGCGGGCGTCGTTGCTGTGAAAGCTGTAACCGGCGTTCAGGTACACATCGGTCTTCGCCCACGGGCCGAGGACGACCGCGGCCTTCGGGCTGACAATCCC
>CAINHV010000514.1 GCA_903848965.1 uncultured Opitutia bacterium
ACCATCCTCTGTGCCAAGGCCTCCTTCCCGGAGCCCGACATTGTCGAGGTGATGGGGACATTTGGCTTCGATGGCGTCTGGATTTGTCTCGAGCACCGCCGGCCCGATCCGTTGACCGTGAATCACCTGATTCGCGCCGCGCGGCTCGGCGGCATGGACGCCATCGTCCGCACGAAGCCGGCCAACTATGCCGACCTGCTGTGGCTGCTCGAGGCCGGCGCCCGCGGCGTGATGCTGCCGAAGGTGGTCGCGGTCGACGAGGTGCGTGAGGTGGTCGCAGCGATGAAGTTCCCGCCCTCAGGCCGGCGTGGATACGATGGCATTCAGGCCGAGTCGCATTTCGGGCGGATGCCGGCGAAGGATTACCTGACGCAGGCCAACGATGAAAATTTCCTGGTCGTACAAATCGAGGAGCCCGCCGTGGTGCCCCACATCGACGCCATCGCGGCGCTCGCCGGCGTGGACGTCCTTTTTGTCGGACCGGGGGACCTGACACTCACGCTCGGCAAGCTTGGGCAACTCGACGATCCTGAAGTCGTCGCGATTCTGCAGCAGGTCGTCGCGTCCTGCCGGCGGCACGGCAAGGTGGCCGGCATTCCGTGCGCGGTGGATCAAGTCGCCAAATACCACGCGCTCGGTTTCCGTTTCTTCAATGTGATCAGCGACTATCGCTGCCTGCTGCACGGCCTGCAGAAGGTTCAGACGGATTTGGGGGCGGCAGGGTTTCCGCTGGAGAACAGGCTCGGTTAGTGTGGGCGCCGGTAACTTTTGGTCGCGCAGCGGTTCTTGAGCTCTCCGCGGGCTTGATTTTATTTCTTCCCTCACCGGACCCGGGGGTCTCTTTGAGTTCCCGCTCTTGCCTGCGTGATGGCATCATACTGGCAGATACCGAGCCGGGCCATGTGCAACCGTCCGACGCCTCTCGCTGCGGACGGGAAAGGTTTACATGGGGGGACACATCGCGGTCGAGGTCATGGACGAAGCGTGAAAGCGAGACGCACTATCGCAGGATCGGGAGAATCGAACGTTACGCAAAGAAGCGGGCCGCGGGTATTTCATAGCCCGATGGTCCCGGACAGGACGATCTGCGCTACCGCAAACCGGAAAATGGCTTTTACTGTGCCGGAACACGAAGCGAGTTTTGTCATGGCCATTTTCGGTTTTAAAAAATGAATCGTAGGTTCCTAATGTTGGGAGCCGGACTCTAATATCTTCCCTTCAGGGTCACTGGCGGGAAGTCATCGGTGCGAAACGGCGATGCGGGAAGCCCTGAGCCGTTGGTGAGGTTGCAAGTCGGGCTATCCGCCCATGCGTAACGCACGGCCAGCGGCGACGGCACCTTATCTGACCAAACGATCACGTTATCGCCGTCGATCTTTGCATCCGACCAAATCCAATTCCTGTCCTCGCCACAGATCGCGAAGCCCTCGAGTTGGCTGTTCGGGCTATTGCGGACAAGCGTCGCGGTCTCATTTGTCAGGGAGCTGACAACGTCGGTTTCCGGCAGGGGCTTGGCCGTGAGGCCTCCCTCCGTGTGCAGGAAGCTGAGGATCGCCTTGCCACTTGCGATTTTCATCGAATCATAGACCGGTCCGGAAAACGGGAGAGATTTTCCGTAGTCCTTGGCGAGGAGATC
>CAINHV010000515.1 GCA_903848965.1 uncultured Opitutia bacterium
CGCTCGTGCCGATGGCGTCGGTCGAGAGCGAACCGAAGGCGGACGCGAAGAGATTGGCGTTGGCGCCGCCGAACAAATCCTTCTGCGCGGCGTAGCGGACGGAGTTGTTCGTGCCGGCGGTGTTCGTGAAAACCACGGGACCGCCCTTGGGGCTGTTGGCCGAGGCGGGTTGCACGGCGAGTTGCACGACCTCGTTGCCGACCTGAAGATTGTTGAATCCATTCAGCGTGACGGACATCGAGGCCTGCGAATTCGAATTCAGCGAATTGACGAGATCGGCCATGCGGCCACCCCAGCCAGTCCGAAACGGCTGATCCGGCACGGAACTCTGCCACTGCACCTGCTGGTCGTTGTGGGAGAAGAGCTGCGGGGGCAGCTTCACCGTCCGCGCATTGTACTGCGCCTTGGTCGTCGGCTCGACGAGCGTGCCGACATTGGTCAGCAGGGCGAGCCGGCCCGAGTTGAACAGGCCGTGCACCTCGGCAAGACTCGGGTGCAGGCCCCACGCGCGGCCGTCGGAGTTTCGCGGCGTAAGCGGAAGCAGCACCGACTGAGGCAACGCGAGCACCGAACGGGCCGACGCGTACCCACTATAACCGCTATCGTTGGGGATGATGACGTTCGAGGCGTCGTTGCCACCGCTGAGAAAGATACAGACGAGCGCCTTGTAGTCGGAGGCGACGGCCCCGGCCTTTGGCGGGGTGCCGCCCGACGGAATGTCGGCGGCGGCGACGGTGGCGCGCAGGCTGGCGAGGGTGGAAGCCATACCCGTCACGCCAACGGCGGCACAGCACTGGCCTACGAATTTGCGACGGGAGGAGGGCATGGGCGGAAAGGTTCTCGGTTCAGGGTTCTGAGTTCAGGGTTTGGAGTTGCGGCTTAGCGGGCGTCGGGGCGGGTGATCTTTGAACTTCGATAGCAAACTCTGAACTCGGAACTCTGAACTCGGCGGGCGTTAGCGCTGCGTGGCGCCGTCGGGACTGGTGACGGTGAGAAGGATGGCGGTCTGGGCGCGTTCCAGCGGGGTGGCTCCCGAACTGAGGGCACCGAGGGCGAGCAGGATCCGGTTGCGCGTCGCGGTCGTCATGTGTCCCTGGCAAAGGACGAGGTTCAGGTGATCGAGCAGCGCGGGTGGGTTGGGCACGAGGTCTTGCTCGGTCGAGAGGCCGAGGACGGTGAGGTTGGAGGCATTCGTGCCGGCGGCGGTGCGGAAGATGGTGTCGCGGAAAAAATTCGGCGTGCTGATGGCGGTGGTGTCGTTGGTGATTTGAAACTCGGGGGCAACCAATCCGGCGGCGGCGAGCGGCCCGGGATACACATAACCCGGTTCGTAGAAGTTGAAGACCGTCGGCGAGCGGAGCGCGGTCTGCGCGAGACTGTTCTCGGGATTGTTGAAGTTGACGGCGTAGTGGCCGCTCTGCGCCGTGGCATTGAAGGTGCGGAGAAAGCCGGTGAGCCGGAGGAGTGGCTCGCGCAGTTTTCCATAGCCGGGATCATCGATCACATTCGGCGAACGGGCTTCGTAGTCGGTCAGGATCGCGCGGACCATCGCGCCGAGATCGCCCGTCGCACCGAACTGGCTCGCGACCCGGTAAACGTAGGCCGGGCTCGGGTTGTTCGTGACGAATCGCTGAATCAACTGCCTCGCGATGAACGGGGCGGTGTTCGGGTGGGCGACGAGGGCGTCGAGCGTTCGGCGGAGATCCTCGTTGCCGCCGAGGTTGGCGGGGAGGTTGGTGCCGTTGACGATGTTCTTCGCGCCCGGCTCGTGCGATGTCGAATAGATCATCATCGAGTTGATGTAGTTCGCCGGCGCGCTGCGGAAGTTGGGATTCGCGAGCGTCGAAGAGAATCCCCAACCGGTGAACACTTTCGCCATCTCGGTGATGGTAGTGTTGTCGTAGGTCGGGATGGGCAGCCCCTGCGTGTCGAGCTTGAGCGTTCCGTCGGGCTGTAGTTGCACCAGCCCGATGGTAAACAACTGCATGATTTCCCGGGCGTAGTTCTCGTCGGGATTCGTTTTAGTCGCGGGGTCGGCCTTGGCGTTCTTTAGATGGCTGAGGTACGTCCCCATGATCGGGCTGAGCGTCACCTGCTCGAGCAGCGCGCGAAAGCTCCCGAAGGCATGATTCGCGAGGGTGTCGTAGTAGTGGGCGAGTCCCTCGGTGTATTGGTCGCTGTTCAGCGTCGTGTCCGAGACCACGAGAATCTGGCTCAGCGCAAACGCCATCCGCTGCCGGAGCTGATCGGGTCCCTGCAGAATGTTGAACATCCATGCCTGCTGCCGATGGAAGGGCAGGGGCCGGTTGGGATTCGTGTTGCCGGTGATGGGCGTGTAATCGAGCTCCGCCATCGTGCGGGTGCGGTGCGATGTCGCGGGCAGCGCCATCTGGGCCGTGATCCACGCGCTGATGTCACCACCGGTGAGGGCGTCGATTTCCGCGCGCTTCGGTCCGAAGGTCGCCTGCGTTAGCAGCCGCGCGGCGTCCGCCGAGGTGACGCTGGTGAGGGCCGCCGTCGGAGGGGCCACGGGCGCGACAAAGGTCTGCGACCCGAGGGCACTCAGGAACGCGCCACTCAACTCCCCCGCCGGGTGCTGCGCGGTGTCGAGCCCGACATAGATCAACCCGTTGCGAAGCGCATCTAGAATCTGCGTGCTCGTGGCGGTGGCGGTGGCCTGGATCGTCCACTGGGATCCGTTCACCTGGCCGAGCGGCAGATTGAGCAGATAGTCGCCGGAGGAGGTGTTGGTGCCCAGGAAGAGATGAGCTCCGGTCTGGCCCGAGCTGAGGTTGGAGAACGAAACGTGAACGGTCGCGACCGTGCCGCTCGCGCTGAGCACGAGGGTGGCGAGTCCCGAGGCGGACGAACTGCCGGCGACAGTGGGCCGGAGGTTGGCGACGTACAGCGTGCCCACACTATCGGTGATCGAGAGCGTGGCGGAGGTGGTGCCGAGGCTGAAGCCGGTGCCGGCGGACAGCGTGACGATGATGGATTCCGTGCTCTCGACGGTCGTATCGGGGTAGGGCTGAACCGTGACGTTGGCGCTCGCGGCGCCGGCAGGGATGGTGACGAAGCCGACGAGGGCAGGGTAGTCGATGCCGTTTGTCGCGGTGCCGCCCACGCCGTAGGTGACGGTGAGGGGCGCAGTCGTGCTGCCGGTGCGCGTGAAGACGAACTGGCCGGACGCCGCGCCGGTTTCATCGGTGACGCCCGGGCTGGTGGCAACGGAGACGATCGTCGGGCCGCTGGCGGCGATCTGGCTGGTCACGTTGACGCCGTTCTGGGTGAGCTGGCCCTGCACGGTCTGCGCGGTGAGGGTGACGCCGTTGGACTTGGTGCCCGCGACAAAGTTGAGCACGGTGAGGCCGCTGACGGTGACTGGCTGGCTGTTCGTTTGCTGGAGGTTGCCGCCGGTGACGCGGGCGTCGGACGTAGACCCGAGAACAATCACCGGCGTGGCGGTGGCAAAGGCATCAATGTCTCCGAGGTAAACGGGGCCGCTGACCGCGACGCCGGGCGCATAGATGCCGGTGAGTCCCTGGGAGGCAAAGTAGCTGGTGTTCGCGGTGCGGATACCGCCGAACTTGCCGTCCGTGCTGAGGATCGCGACGCGCGCGACATCGGCGAGACCGTCGTAGCTCATGCCTGCGGGAAAGAGGGACAGGTTAGGTGAAGTGACGCTGCCGACGCTGAAGATGGACAGGTGCGTGTTCTCGCTGGCACCGCTGATCACGATGCTGGCGTGACCCCGCATGTAGCTCACCGTGGGCTGATCGTACTTCACGGCCGTGGCCGGACCGGTGGCGTTGTCGAGGACCAGCGAAAGCGTGCCCGGTCCGCTGAACTCGACCTGTACAATGTCATCGGAGAGATCGACGAAGGACATCCGGAGGATCTGGTTGGGATCCGCGCGGACGCTCGCGGCGGAGCTTTGGAGTAGAATCTGATCGTAGATGTTGCCGTTCGGGTGGGGGATGTTGGCGGTCTCCAGTCCGGCGCTCGCCGGGAACAGTTTGGTGGTGGTGGCGAGTCCCAGAATCGCGGAGGCCGTGGTGCTGGTGGTTCCGCTCGTGACGACGACCGTGTAGATTCCGGTGTTCGCTGGCTGGACGGTGGTGAGCGTGAGCGTCGCGCTGGTCGCGCCGGAGACGGTAGCGCCGTTGGCGAGCGCGCTGCCGTTAAACTGCCATTGGTATGACAGCGAGCCGGTGCCGGTGGCCGCGACGGTGAACGTGGCCGTGGTGCCGGCGGCGGCATTCTGGCTCTGCGGCGCGGTCGAAATCACCTGCGCGTGAAGCACCGGGGCTAGAAAGGAGGCCAGCGTCAGGCACAGCGCGACGGTAAAGGCGTAAAGTCGAAAGAGGGTCATGCCACGCGGAAGATTCGGTTGAGCAAGGCGAGGGCTGGTTCCGATGACGCCAATGACCATCGTGAAGTAACTCAACGACGAGAAGATTACGGCAGGTTAGCGAGATGGGACGAATCTTTTACCGCGGGCGTCGGGTCCGGGGTCAGCCCCGAGCCCCGGCCCAAACCTTCAAACCTTCGAACAGGATTTACCGGAAACGAACCGGGCTGCTTGAAGGGACAGGTTAAAAGCGCACCGGCTCTTGAAGGGACAGGTTATGATTAAAGGGACAGGTTATAGCGTAGTGGCCTTTGAAGGGATCGGGTGGCGTTCGGGTGGCACGGGTCTCCTGACCCGTGATCCATCTGTCGGCCTCTGGCCGCCGGCCACCCGCTTACGCTCGCAGCCACGGTGTCGGAGGTTCGGACGAACCTCAAACTACCGCACCGTCCGCAACTGCACGCTGTCGACCAAACGATCCATCGCCACGATATCGGTTGCGACGACGAGCTTGTCGCCGACGGCGAGCCGGCCCTCGCGGCGTAGGAGGGTGATGGCGTGCTCGATCGTCTCGTTGGGATCCGAAGCGAGCGGCATCAGATAGGGTTCGACCGCGCGGAGCAGGCGGAGGTGACGGAAAACATCGAGGGAAGGCGTGAACGCGAGAATGGACGACCGGGCGGGCCGGAGAAGCGCCAGGCCCTGGGCCATGAAACCGTGGCGCGTGAACGTGAGCAGCTTCGAGCGCGGCAGTTCGTTTGCGAGCACGACCGCGGAGTGCAGCACCTTCATCCGCTCGCCGGTGAAGACGGCGGGAAAACTGTTCTGGGGCGTTTCCTCCAACTCGATGCGGCGGGCGATGATGTCGAGCATCTGCACGCACTCGAGCGGGTACTTCCCGGTGGTGGTTTCACCGGAGAGCATCACGCAGTCGGCCGATTCAAACACGGCGTTGGCGACGTCAGTGATTTCCGCGCGGGTCGGAACTGGCTGCGAGATCATCGACTCGAGCATGTGGGTGGCCACGATGACCGGCCGACCCTGGGCCAGACAGGCGCGGACGGCGCGGCGCTGGATGATCGGGAGTTCCTCGAACGGGCACTCAATGCCAAGATCGCCGCGGGCCACCATCAGGCCGTCGCAAGCGGTGACGATCTGATCAAGATTGGTGATGGCGGTTTGATCCTCGATTTTCGCGATGATGCGGACCTTGGACTTCCGTTCGGCGAGGAAGGTGCGGAGCACCTCGATGTCGGCGGCGGTGCGGACGAACGACAGCGCGAGGTAGTCGATGCCCTCCTCGAGGCCCACGATGGAGTCGGCCCGGTCCTTCTCCGTGAAGGGCGGAAGATTCACCTTCACGCCGGGCAGATTGATATGCCGGCGGGACTTGAGCTCGCCGGCGATGACAACGCGGCAGCGGATCCGGGCCGCGTCCTTGGCGAGGACCTCGAGCCGGAG
>CAINHV010000516.1 GCA_903848965.1 uncultured Opitutia bacterium
CGGCCCTCAAAAATGGTACTCCGTCGACCCGATCGGGCTCTCTCAACGCTCAACGGCCCGGCCGCCTCACTTCGCGAGCCCGAACCGGTCGATCATTTCCTTCGTCAGTGCGCGATAGGCGGTCGCGCCCGGCCCGTGCGGGTCGTACGCGAAGATCGGCTTGCCGAAGCTCGGGGCTTCGCTGAGCCGGACGGTCCGGGGGATCAAGGTCTGGAAAATCTTGTCCGGCAGATGCTGGCGCACCTCGTCCACGACCTGCTTCGCGAGGCTCGTGCGGGAGTCGAACATCGTCATGACAATCCCGCCCACCTCGAGGGCATCGTTGATGTGCGCGCTTTTCAGCCGCTCGACGTTGCGCAGGATCTGGCCGAGGCCCTCGAGCGCCATGTACTCGCACTGCAGCGCGATGAGCAGGAAGTCGGCCGCCGCGAGGCTGTTCATCGAGAGCATCCCAAGCGCGGGCGGGCAATCGATGATGATGGCGCGGTAGCCGTTGGAATTGCGGACCGGAGCGAGCACGGTCCGGAGTCTCGCGAGGTAATTTTCGGTCTGGGCCAGCTCGATTTCGGCGGCGGCTAGATCTTCCTCGCTCGGAACCAGCGCGAGATGCTCGTACGCGGTCGGCGTGATCATCTCGATGAGCGAACCCTCGCCCCGGAGCGGGCCGTAGAGGCTCCGCCCGGCCTTCTTCTCCACGCCCACCGCGCTGGTGGCGCTGGCCTGCGGATCGAGATCGATCAGCAGGGTGTGAATCTTCTTCTCGGCCAGGGCCGCGGCGACGTTGACGGCGGTCGTGGTCTTTCCGACTCCGCCTTTTTGATTCGCGATGGTAAAAACAGTGCAGGCCACGGCGGATTAATCGGGATGCAGCCGCGCCGAGTCTAGCGCGAAGTGGACGGCAGACGATGGCGGGCCGAAAAATCGCGCAGGCGTTACTCCGGCGGAGGACGGCACAGAAGGACGAACCAAGGCCAATCCAAGTCGGCCTGCCCGTGGCTGCGAGCGTGAGCGAGTGGCGAATGGACCGGGCTCACGGAGTAGGGCGGAGGATCTGATCGGCGCCGTGGGCGCTGCTGGATTCACGAATCGCCACTTCCAGAAGAATTTTGAACAGGAAGATCGGGGAGTTCGGGAAGCGGGTGGAATGGACCTCTCCTCGATCTTCCCGGCCTTCCTGTTTAATCCAGTTTGGCCCCTTTGGTTGCGGCTCCGCCGCGTTATGCCGTCTGCGTCTGTTTGCGCTGATCTCCGCCTGAAGGCGGAACTACCAACTCAGAGGTCCGGGTCTCTCAACTCTCAACCTCGTCTGTGATCGACTTCGCGCTGTTCGCGCCTTCGCGTGAGCAAAGTTTGGGGGCTGCGAAACGGGGCTGAGGTGAATACTCGACAGGAGTGCAACGGCCAACGGATCACTTGCCCTGCGCAGGCTCAGGCAATTTTTTTCGCGGGGGGGATCGATGGCGGCGCCATCCGAAGCCCATCCGCCGGCAGGAGCAGTGACCTCCTCCGCCAAGGCTACGGAGAGAATCCTTCGCCTCCGCCTAGCTGTGGCGAAGGATGGAGGCGCGGGTCGGAATTGAACCGACGCATAGAGGTTTTGCAGACCTCGGCCTTACCACTTGGCTACCGCGCCGTACTCCCAGAGCGGCGGACGTTGCAGGAAACAATTCCTGCCCGCAAGAACTGAAATGCGATCCCCGGAGCCGGCGGCGACCGGGCCCGCGTCCGCGTCGGCTGCTCTCAGCCTGGTGCCGAATATCCTGTTGCCCCGGATGGCGGGCGTGGCTCTCTCGCCCGGATGAGTGCCG
Organism: uncultured Opitutia bacterium; assembly: GCA_903848965.1. Lineage (GTDB taxonomy): Bacteria > Verrucomicrobiota > Verrucomicrobiia > Opitutales > Opitutaceae > ER46. Next base: position 1,809 of record CAINHV010000516.1, read on the forward strand.
CTCCTTCGACCCTGCCGGCCCCCGATCTTGCCGGAGTGGGGCGGGCCTTCGCCGGGGCCGGGGACTTTATCTCGGCCGAGCCGCACGGCGGCGGTCACATCAACGACACTTTTCTTGCGACCTACGTTGGCGCGGCGGGCCCGATCCGCCGCGTGCTGCAGCGGATCAACGAAACCGTCTTCCGCCATGTCCCCGCGTTGATGGAGAACGTCGCCCGCGTGACAGCCCACGCCACGGACCGGCTGTCCGGATCCGCCGGCCAGCGATCGCTCCGCCTGATCCCGGCGCAGGCGGGCGGGTTCAGTCATCGCGACGCCACGGGCGGCTGGTGGCGTTGCTACGAGTTTGTGGCGGGGGCGCACACGGAGGATCACATCCAGCGGCCCGATCAGGCGCGGGCGGCTGCGCGCGCCTTCGGCGAGTTCCAACGGGTGCTCAGCGATCTCCCCGGAGCGCGGCTGCATGAAACCATCCCGGACTTTCACCATACGCGTCGCCGGTTCGAGGCGTTGCAGCGCGCCGTGACGGCGGATCCGCTGCGGCGGGTGGCCGCGGCGCGCGAGGACATCGCCCAGGCCTTCGGGCGGGAGCCGCTGGTCGACACCATGCTCGCGCTGCATCGGCGCGGCGTGATCCCGGAGCGGGTCACCCACAACGACGCGAAGCTCGGCAACGTGCTGCTCGACGATGTCACGGGCGCGGCCGTCTGCGTGATCGATCTCGACACCGTGATGCCCGGGTTCGCGCCGTTCGATTTCGGCGAACTCGTCCGCTCCGGCACGAGCACCGCGCCCGAGGACGAACGCGACCTCAGTCGCATTGGCGCGCGGCGCGACATCTTCGAGGCGCTGGTCGAGGGTTACCTCTCGGCGGCGGGCGCATTCCTCAATGCGGCCGAGATCGCGAACCTCGCCTTCGCCGGACGGGTGATGACCTACGAGAACGGGATTCGGTTTCTTGCCGATCACCTCAAAGGCGACGTTTATTACAAGATCACGCGGCCGGGCCAGAACCTAGATCGCGCCCGCAGCCAGTTCGCGCTCCTGCGCAGCCTCGAGGCGCAGCAGACGGACTTCGAGGACATCGTCCGGAAGTACGCGGGGTCTCTGGCCGAAGGGGACGCCATCGCCTAGTCTGGGTATTTCACAGCCCGCGCACGCGATTGCAGCCCGTAGCGCCAGTCTACGACTGGCGGGACGCCGGTCAGAGACCGGCGCCACTCCTAGCGCTGCGACTGCGGGCGGGATCTTATCACCCGACAGCACGTCGCGGGCAAGCACGAGGCGCGCCACTATAAAACGGGCCGCGCAACGAAATCGTGTAGGGGCGGGGCTCGTCCACGCCCGAATGGGCAGTCGGGCGATTTGGAGGGCGCAGCCTCCTGCCGCGCGGAGAGCGACAGCTCGCGACTACCGCGGCACAGGGACATACGCCCGGGTCGGGCGGACCATCAGTTCCTCGACCAGCGCGCGAGCGGGGAGGCTGGCGACGAAAACGACGCACGCGGCGACGTCCTCGGCCTGCAGCATGAGCGGACGCGCCTCTGGCGGCGGCGGCACCGGGCGCTTGTCCAAAATCGGCGTGTTGATGTCACCGGGAAAAATGCAGCAGCCGCGAATCCCGTTCTGCCGTTCCTCCTCGTTGATCGACTGGGTGAGGCCCGTCATCCCGAACTTGGAAATCACATACGCCGCGCCGGCCTTGGGCGACGCCTTCTTGCCGGCATCGGAGCAGACGTTGACGATCGTCCCGGCGCCCCGGGCGCGCATGCCGGGCAGGAAGGCCTGCACCGCAAAGAGCGCGCCGTTGATGTTGGCGCTCATCACGGCCGCGTAGTCTGCGCGCGACAGCACGCTGAGCGAACGCTGTGGGATGTTGATGCCAGCGCCGTTCACGAGGACATCCACGTGGCGGAATTTCTTGAGCACCGCCGCGGCCATCGCATCGATGGCCGTCGCGGCGCCGACGTCGCAGGGGAACGCCGTCAGCCGTTTCCGGGTACCCGTGGGCGCGAGTTGGATCGTTTCCTTCAAGGCTTCGGCCCGGCGGCCCACGAGAGCGACGGTCCAGCCCAGGGCGGCAAGTTGATGGACGGTGGCGCGGCCGACGCCGGAACCGGCCCCGGTGACGACGGCGACGCGGGCGGAGGATTTTTTATTCGGAGCCATGGGAGCGAAGGTTGAGAGAGAAAGGGAAGTGACGCGCCGAATTCATGCGCCCCGGCAATTCGCTGGCGAGCCGCAATCCGGAAGGATCGCGGCCGGCGTGGCACGGGTTTTCTGCCCCGTGAAAGACCGTCGGACTGATCGTTTTTATCCACGGGCCGGGAGGCCCGTGCCACGTGCTGAAGCGGACCGCTGGATTACGGCGTCAGGATCACCTTCATGTACTTGCCGCCATCCTTCGCGCTGAGCTTGGAGAACCAGGTTGCGCCCTCGGACAGCGGGGCCACGGCCTCGATCATCGGCTTCACGTTGATGATGCCGCGGGCGATGAGATCGAGGCAGAGCGGGTATTCGCCGGCGCTGCCGCAGGTGCCGGTGAGCGTGATCTCCTTGGTGACGACGGCCTGCAGCGGGAAGTCCTGGGTCTTGGGCGAGAGGTTGCCGACGAGGACGCAGGAACCGCCGCGCTTGAGCACGCCGATGGCGAGATTGACGGTGGCCGTCAGCCCGACGACTTCGAGCGAGACATCGGCCCCAAGACCGTCGGTCAACTTGGCGACCTCCGCCACGACATCGACGTTACCTGAGTTCAAAGTATGCGTGGCGCCCAGCTGCTTTGCGAGGGCGAGGCGGTTGTCGGCGAGGTCGACGGCAATGATCTGACGCGCGCCGGCCCACTTGAGGGCCTGCACGACGAGCAGCCCAATCATGCCGCTGCCGATGACGACGGCGGTGTCCTTCTTCGCGGCCTTGATCCGCTGCACGGCGTGGACGGCGATCGAAACGGGCTCGACCATCGCGGCTTCATCGAACGGCAGTGCGTCGGGCAGACGGTAGAGGATGCGGGCGGGGAGGGCGAGCTGCTCGGCGAACGCGCCGTGCTGCTTGTACTCGGTCGGGGAAACGCCGACGACGCGGCGGTTCTCGCAGAGGTTGATCTGGCCTTCGCGGCAGAAACGGCAGACGCCGCAGTAGATGGTGGAGTCGAAGGTCACGCGATCGCCCGCGCGCCACTTTTCGACCTTGGGGCCGGCCGCGATGATCTCGCCGGACGCCTCATGCCCCATGATCAGCGGCGGGTGCCGTCGGCCGGAGGATCCATCCCAGCCATGAATGTCACTGCCGCAGATGCCGCAGGCGCGGATGCGGAGCAGAACCTCGTCGTCCGCGAGCTGAGGCGCGGGAAAATCGACGAGATCGAGTTGAGACGGAGCGGTGAGGAGGAGGGCTTTCATCGAAAGGGGAACGTTCAACTTTCAACGCCGAACGCTCAACGCTCAAGTTGGAGCAAGTAGCGCCGGGTCTCCGACCGGCGCTACGGGAGGACCTTGAACGTTGAGCGTTGCCGGGATCAACGCCCGGCCAGCTTCGCGGTGATCGAGTCCGCATCGTACACGCAGCCGCCCCAGGTGCCGCCGCTGGCCTGCTGCAAGGCGGCCCACAGTTTGGTGTCGTCGGGCAGGTTCGGATCCGGCGCGAGATCGGGATGGGTCGGGCGCGCGGCGAGGACCCGGGCTCCCTCCTCGGGAGAAATCACGGCCTGGCCGTCGCCGACGAAATCCAGCGATCCGGTGAGCTTCACGCGATCGACGATGATGCGCACGCGGTCGCCGCTGCGGAGCTTGCCGATCGGTCCGCCGGCCAGCGCCTCGGGTCCGACATGGCCGATGCAGGCGCCGGTCGAGACGCCCGAGAAGCGCGCGTCGGTGACGAGGGCGACATGCTTGCCGAAGGGCAGAAACTTTAGGGCCGACGTGAGCTGATAGGTTTCCTCCATGCCGCTGCCCATCGGGCCGCGACCGGCGAGGACGAGCACGTCCCCGGCGGCGATGCCACCGTGCTTGATCGCGGCGATCGCGTCGGGTTCGCGGCAGAAAAACTTCACGGGGCCTTCGTGACGATAGACGCCATCCGCTCCGACAACGTCCGGCGAAATCGAGGTGGCCTTGATGACTGCACCCTCGGGCGCGAGATTACCGCGGGGAAACACCACCGTGCTGGTCAGCCCGCGCGAGCGCGCGAGCGGCGGCGGCATGATGACGTCGTCGGGGTTGACCTTGTCCTGGGCAGTAAGCAGTTCGCGGAACCGGCGGCGGCGCTCGGAGTTTTCCCACGTTTCCAATTCCTCTCCCCAGGTTCGTCCGGTTGCGGTGAGCGCCTCGAGGTGGAGCACGCCCATCGTGCGCAGGTGGAGCATGACTTCCGGGACGCCGCCGGCGAGGAAGACGCGAATCGTGGGATGATGCTGGGGTCCGTTGGGGAGTGCGTCGACGAGCCGCGAGACCTTCTGGTTCACTGCGATCCAATCGTCGACGGTGGGGCGGCGCAGACCGGCCGCGTGCGCAATCGCGGGAATGTGGAGCAGCAGGTTGGTCGATCCGCCGAACGCGGCGTGCACGACCATGGCGTTGGCGATTGACGCATCGGTCAGCAGATCGCGGCCGGTGAGGCCTCGTTTTTCAAGCGAAAGCAGCGCCGCGGCGGAACGCCGGGCCATGTCGACCCACACGGGCTGGCCGGAAGGAGCGAGGGCGGTGTGCGGTAGCGCGAGGCCCAGCGCCTCGGCCACAACCTGGGCCGTCGCGGCGGTTCCGAGGAACTGGCAGCCGCCGCCGGGCGAGGCGCACGCACGGCAGCCGAGATCCGCGGCCTCCTGCAGGGTCACCATCTTGTGCGCATAGCGGGCACCGAGCGTTTGTACCGCGCCGGCGTCCTCGCCGTTCTCCGGCGGCAGGGTGACGCCGCCGGGGACCAGGACGACTGGCAGATCGCGGAGGCCGGCGAGGGCCATCATCATGGCGGGAAGACCCTTGTCGCAGGTGGCAACGCCGAGCACGCCGCGCCGGGTGGGCAGCGAGCGCGCGAGCCGCCGGAAGATCGTGGCCGCGTCGTTGCGGAAGGGGAGCGAGTCGAACATCCCCGTCGTGCCCTGCGACCGGCCGTCGCACGGGTCGGAGCAATAGCCGGCGAACGGAATCCCGCCGCGCGCACGAATCTCCTCGGCGGCCGCCTTCACCAGTTCGCCGATTTCCCAGTGGCCGGTGTGGTAACCGAGCGCGATGGGCGAACCGTCGGGCGCGCGGAGTCCGCCTTGGGTCGAAAGAATCAGATACTGCTTTCGCCACAGTTCCTCGGGCTTCCAGCCCATCCCCGCGTTCTGGGTCAGGCCGAAGAGATCGCCGCTCGGACGGTTGAGGAGCATGTCCTCCGTCAGCGGCAGGGAACCGGTCGGGCCGGCGGCTCGGGTCGTAATGCGGAAAAGGTCGTCGCTCAAGTGCGCGACTCAGGCGATGGCAGGCGAAGTCGTCAATGTGGGGCTGGGATGCGGACGCGAAAGCGGATTCGTTGCCGCGCCTAATGGGTCGTGCCGGTCGTGCCGATTTCACCGACCGTATCGGAGGGGCGTAGCCCGCTGCGCCCTTACGCCGGACCCCCGCTGAATGTCGCCCTCAAGCCGGGATCGTGCCCCTGCTGTCGGGTCGGCGCTGGTCGACGGGCCTGTTCTACCTCGTGAGTTTGGGCCTGCCGACGAGCGGCAGCCTCAGATCAATCGGTTTCGGCCCGCTCGCGGTTGAAAATACCTCCGACTGCACGATGCCGGCTGCGATCCCCGGTCCGTACCTACCTGCGCGCGGCCTGCTTGATCGCCAGGAGATCCTTCATCACGCGCGAGAGATCCGCGCTGCGCTGGAGCCCGCCGAAGGCATCGTGCACCTGCCGGTAGAGTCGGTACAGCTCATCGTACGCCTGCCGGTTCGCCGCGATGGGCCGGTAGGCTTTGGGTTTCACGGACGTCATCGCCTGTTGCGCCGCGGGAAAATCCGCATGCGCCCCGGCGAGGACGGCGGCGGACACGGCGGATCCCAGCGCGCAGGTCTGCGACGAACTCGAGATCTGCATCGTGCAGCCCGTGACGTCCGCGTAGATCTGCATCAGCAGTGGATTCTTCTCCGCGATCCCGCCGGCGCAGACGATCCGCTTTACCGGCACGCCGTATTCCTGGAGGCGTTCGAGAATGGCTCGGGCGCCGAAAGCGGTGGCCTCGATCAGCGCGCGGTAGATTTCGGCGGAACTGGTGTAGAGCGTCTGGCCCAGAAGGAGGCCGGTGAGCTGGGGATCGACGAGGATGGTGCGATTGCCGTTGTTCCAATCGAGGGCGAGCAGGCCCGAGGCGCCCGGCGGCTGGCGCGCCGCCTCGCGAGTGTAGCGCGCATGCCGCGCGGCGTCGCCGCCGCACACGACCTCGATCCACCATTTGAAGATGTCGCCGACAGCGGACTGGCCGGCCTCGATGCCGTAACACCCCGGGAGAATCGAACCGCGCACGATGCCGCAGATCCCGGGGATGTCGCGCACACGCCGGGCGGCGGACACCACGCCGCAGTCGCACGTCGATGTCCCGATGATTTTCACGAGCACGCCCTCGGCCACGCCGCAGCCGATGGCTCCGTAGTGAACGTCGATCTCGCCGATCGCGATCGGGATGCCTTCGCGCAACCCCAGCGTCTTCGCCCACTGTGCGCACAGGGCCCCGGCGGGCACAGTGGCGTCGTGGGCCCGCTCAAACAGCCGGTCGCGCAGCGCGGCGAGCCTGGGATCGAGCCGGGCGAGGAATTCCTTGTCGGGGAGGCCGCCCCATTCGTCGCTGTACATGGCCTTGTGCCCCGCGGCGCAAACGCCGCGCACGATCCGCGCCGGCAGGTTGGCCCCCGCGAGGACCGAGGGAATCCAGTCGGTCAGTTCGACCCACGAATCGGCGGCGGCGAAGACGTCGGGCGCCACGTTCAGGCAGTGCCAGATCTTGGACCAAAACCACTCGGAGGAATAGGTGTTGCCGCACTTCGCGATGAATTGCGGCCGATGCTGCGCGGCGACTTCGGTGATGCGCGCCGCTTCCTGCACGCTGGTATGATCCTTCCACAGCCAGCACTGGGCGTTGAGATTCCGTCGCCACCTGGCACTCAGCGCGAGGGGCCGGTTGGAGCGATCCACGGGAATGGGGCTCGAGCCGGTCGCATCAACCCCAATGCCGACAATCTGCCTCGCCTGGAATCCCCGGCGTTTCCCGGCGGCGGCGAGCGCTCCGCGAACGGAGTGCTCGAGCCCGTGGAGGAAATCGCCGGGATGTTGCCGGGCGAGACTGTGGTCGCGCGGGTCGAGCAGCACGCCCTCGCGTCCCGATGGATACGCGACCGTGCACGTGCCAAATTCCGCGCCGTCGGAGCAGCGGACAATCAGCGCCCGGACGGAGTTGGTGCCGTAGTCGAGGCCGAGGGTGAACATGGCTTCACCCAATATTTTCCGCCGCGACGGGTCACTGCTGAAATGGCGAAGGTCCTTGGTTTCGTAGGGGCGCAGTCTTGCTGCATCCTCCAACGTCATCCCGGTCCGCATTCAAGGTGCAGTCCCTCGACAAGCTCGGGACCCTGAGCTCGTCGAACGGGCAAGATTGCGCCCCGACAGTCGCTGGGGCGTACATCGATGAGACGTATGGCGTCACGCTGTGCCGCCGAATTCCCCGACGCCTGCCTGCCCCGACCGCCTCGCGGCCCTCTCCTCCGTCCGCGCCCCCCCGACTCTGGGGTGCGCCACCGATCCGACGTGTAACGCATTACGTTACTTTTCCTGGGTCTCGCTCTGATTTTTGGCACCGTCAGTCGACTTCTCTCCCGACGATTGCCGCGAGCGAGCCTCGGGCAAGCCGGCTTCGTCAGGTGCGAACGTGTAACGTAATACGTTACACGTCGGACCGGTCGGGCCGGGTGGTGCCGGTGCGACGGGAGTCGGGCGGCTACCGCTGGTTCTTCAGGAATTCGCGCCAGCGATCCATCAGGCCGTGACGGGCGAGGATCGCGTGAAAGTGATCGACGTCGAGCGCGTCGGTCGCGGCGAATTCGAGGACTCGTGCGTTGGCCCGGCCGGACTGGAAGGCGATGGCGGCGAGATGATCGGCGGTGACGACCCGGGCCGGGTGGCCTTCGATCTCACGCACGGTAGCGTCGCGCAGGGCCTCCTCAAGGAGCGGTGTCGAAGGCGGCACGAAGAGGGTCTTGGTGTCCCCGATCCGCATGAACTGCCCCTCGAAGATGGCGCCCTGACCGAGGAGGTATTCGAAGATTTTCGTCGGGCTGACGATGAGCTGGCCCGGCTGGGGAGGAATCGGCACGACGACCTCGAGGTGACGCGGTGTAACGGCTTCGAGGTAAAGACTGGTCGCGGCGTCGCCGCCGATGGCGTAGCGCTCAATCACGCCGTCGGCCTGCATCTGGTTGATGACGGGGATGGCATCCTGGAAGTTCACGTGCGGAAGGAGTCAGGCTAGCGCGGCCGGCGCAAACAAGGAAAAGCGCCGGCGAATGCGCTGCCCCTCCGCCTCCGGGCCGTCCGTCCCGGACTCGACCCGTTCTGGGTCGCACCTGCGACGCAGAACGGGTCGTGATCGTTTCGTCACACCGCCATGGACCTTGCCCAACTAAGCGATCGTGCGATGGAGATTCGGCGCCGGTTCGCGGAGCGGGAAAAGTCCGCGCGTGGTCGCGAGTGGACCCGCGAGGAGAGCATGCAGGGTCTCGTCGTCGACGTGGGCGACCTGATGAGACTGGTCATGGCCAAGGCCGGAGCGCGGAGCGTGGCGGACGTGGATCGGAAACTGGCGCCTGAACTGTCCGACTGCCTGTGGAGCGTGCTGGTGCTCGCCCGCAGCTACGGGCTCGATCTCGAGCGCGAATTCCTGACGACCATGGTGGAACCCGACGGAGCGCGTCAGCTCGGTGTCCGGCGGGCGGGGCGGCCCCGCGAACGAAGCCGCCCCGGCCTTTGTTTGCTGGCAGTCGAAGGGTGGCCGCCGTTGCGGCGAATGGGGCAGCGAGCGAACGGGTGCGTGCAAATCGATGTCACACGTGTGACATCGATTTGCA
>CAINHV010000517.1 GCA_903848965.1 uncultured Opitutia bacterium
CAGACGGAGTTGAAGGTGCTTTCGCCGTTTGTTGGTCGTTCCGCCTTCAGACGGTGCTCGGTACGCGTTCGTTTCGCCTGAAGGAGGGACTGCCAACAAAAGGCCCGCTTGCGCTGGAGCGGGGCTTCGCGTTTTTTCGCGCTCGGTTGTCGCCCCGTTTGGCAGCAACCGTTCCCCACCCCATGAAGCTTTCCTCCTTTGCAGCGATCGTCGCGGCGGTTCTCGCCGCCACCTCCCTCCCGGCCCAATCGGCTGCCGGCCTCAAGGCCTATACGGGCGCCCGTATTGTCACCGGCCTTGGCACGCAGACGATCGAGAATGGGGTGCTGCTCGTCCGCCAGGGTCGGATTGAGGCAGTCGGCCCGGCCGCGGAAGTCCAGGTGCCGGCGGGCGCGGAACAGATCCCGCTCACGGGCAAGACCATCATCCCGGGCCTAATCAATGCGCACGGCCACGTGGGCAGCGTGCAGGGGCTGCGGTCGGGCCCCGAGGTTTACACCGAGGAGAATATTCTTCGGCAGCTCGGATTGAATGCACGCTATGGCATCACGACCGTCGCCAGTTTGGGCGACGACGGCCCGGCCGGCGTCAAACTTCGCGACGCGCAGGATCACGCCGGCCTGAATCGGGCCCGGCTCTACGTCGCCGGTCCGGTCCTGGCGGCCAACACGCCCGACGAGGCGCGGCGGCTCGTCCGGGATCTGCGCGACCTGAAAGTGAACTTCGTGAAAATCCGCGTGGACGACAATCTCGGCACCACGCCGAAGATGACGCCGGACGTTTATCGCGCGGTGATTGACGAGGCGCACAAACTGTCGCTGCCCGTCGCGGCCCACCTGTACTATCTGGAAGATGCGAAGGACCTCCTGCGGGCCGGCGTCGATTTTATCGCCCACAGCATTCGCGATCGCGAAGTCGACGCGGCCTTCATCGCCCTGATGAAGGAAAAGGGAGTCAGCCTGTGCCCGACGCTCACCCGCGAAGTGTCCGCCTACGTTTACGAGAGCACGCCGGCGTTCTTCAGCGATCCCTTCTTTCTGGCGGAGGCGGATCCCGCGGTGTTGCGCGAACTGGAGAATCCCACGCGGCAACGCGCCCTGGCCGGGAATGCCCGCGCCCAATCGTACAAACAGGCCCTCAAGATGGCGCAGCGGAACATGAAGCTCCTCCACGACGCCGGTCTGCCGATCGCGTTTGGGACGGATAGCGGCCCGGCGGCGCGTTTTCAGGGCTACTTCGAACACCTGGAAATGGATCTGATGGCGGAGGCTGGACTCCGGCCGATCGACATCCTGCTCTCCGCCACCTCCAAGGCCGCCGCGAGCCTCAAGCTCAAGGACGTCGGTTCGCTCCAGAAAGGCCACTGGGCCGACTTCGTCGTCCTCACGCGCAACCCGATCGAGGACATTCGGCATGCCCGGACCATCGAGTCCGTCTGGATTGCTGGTAATCGCGTCCCAGGTCGATGAGCAACCCGCTCGATCGGGTCGTCGCCCAATCCGGCGGGACCACGAACCTGCAATGCGTCCGCCTGACGGCGGAACTACGAACCAATGCTCGTAGGGACGCATGCCTGAGGGCGCAGCAAGACGGCGCCCTGACGGACCAAAATCAAACGGCCTAAATATTCATGCCTAAATCCATTCGCCCCGTCCTCGGTCAGCCTTCGTGGTCGTTTCAATCCAGTCACGTCGCCGCCCACCTGACCCGGCTCGGCGGCCAGCTCGGGCCCGTGACCTTCCGGCTGGGCCGGAAGCACATCACGCCCTTTTCCGTCGCGCCGTGGGCCGAAGAGAAGCCTGACCCGAGTCTGCCAGCGATGCTCCGGGCGCTGCGCGGCGACTTCTTTTGCGCGCCGTTTGGCGGCAACGCCACGCCCTGGCGCGGGGAAAAGCATCCCCCGCACGGCGAAACCGCCAACGCCTCGTGGACCCTGCAGTCCCTCGTCGAGAACGCCAGCGGCGCGATGCTGCATGCCGGACTCGACCTGACGATCCGGCGCGGACGCGTCGACAAGTTCGTCCGACTCGTGGCCGGACAGACCGCCATCTACCAACGGCACGTGATATCCGGGGCGCGCGGACCGATGAATGTCGGCCATCACGCGATGCTGCACTTTCCTGAAGGCCCCGGCAGCGGTGTCATCAGCACGAGTCCGCTCCTGCAGGGCCAGGTGTTTCCCGGCGCCTTCGAGTCACCGGAAAATCGCGGTTACCAAAGCCTCAAACCCGGCGCGACTTTCCGCTCGCTCGACCGGGTGCCCTTGCTCGCCGGCGGCACAACCGACCTCTCGCGTTATCCGGCCCGGAAAGGCTTCGAGGATTTGGTCATGCTGACGCCGGCCGAGAATGTGACACTCGGCTGGACCGCCGTGACGTTCCCCGGTCAGCGCTATGTGTGGTTTTCGCTGCGCGACCCGCGGCAACTGCGGCACACGATTTTTTGGATTTCCAACGCCGGCCGGCACTACGCGCCGTGGAATGGACGACACACCGCCGTGATGGGCCTTGAGGACGTCACGAGTTATTTTCATGAGGGACTCGCCGAGTCGGTGCGGCCGAATCCGCTGAGCCGCCGCGGCCTTCCCACCGCGCTGGCCCTCGATCCGAAGACGCCGACCTCGATCAGTTACATCATGGCGGTCGCGGCCATTCCCGTTGGATTCGATCGCGTGGCGGACATTGTGCCCACGCCGGGTGGCGTCGAATTGCGCGCGGCCGGCGGCCAGCGGGTGACGTGCGCGCTGGACTTGGAATTCCTCGGACTCGGCGATTGCGCCGGGCGTGGAGCGACGCCGTTTTTCCCCTGAGGTCCCGGGCCTTTAGCGTCGGGCCTTCAGCGCCGGGTCACAGTCTTGCTGCGCCCTAAACTGGATTCGATCCGGTTTACGGCGCAGGCCCCCGCCCCGGTGGCTGCGAGCGCGAGCGAGTGGCGCCGCGACATTCTCCAGGTCGTTTCGCCCTTTCCCACTCGCTTGCGCTCGCGGCCACGGCCGTGAGTTTCAAACGCGCCGAAGTCTCACGCTCCCGCGATGGGCAGCCAGGTTCCGGCCTTCGCGCTCGCGAGCACGGCCTCGACGACGCGCATGTTGGCGACTCCATCCTCGAGCGACGTCGGCACCGGCTGATCCTCGATAATGGCCCGGGCAAAGGCATCGCCCTGCAGCGTGTATTGATCGCAGACCTCGAAACCGATCTCGGTGATCGTCGCGCCGCGCTGATGCCAGAGCCGGCAGGGCTTGTCCGGCGGCGCGTTGACGGGAATCTCGATCTCGATCCGACCCTCGGTGCCAAAGATATTGATCCGCTGGTAAGACGAAAGCTGCGTCGAACAGGTGAACGATGCCGCGCCGCGCCCAAAGTCGAGGAGGCCCGAGGCCAGGCGATCGGTGCCAAAGGCGGCATCGATATCGGCGAGGGCGACCACGCGCTTCGGTTCGGCGTCGAACAGCCAGCGGGCGAAGGACACGCAGTAGCAGCCGATGTCCATCATGCCGCCGCCGCCAAGCGCCGCGATGTTGCGGATATTCTTCGGGTCGACGTTCCAGTACGAGAAGTGGGCGTGAAGGCTGCGGAGTTCGCCGATGCCACCTTCCCGCACGAGCTGATGCGCGCGCTGCCACTGCGGGTGGTGGCGATACATGAACGCCTCCATGATCTTCAACCGCGGGAAGCGCTTCGAGGCGTCGAGGAGATCCTGGGCCTCACGCGTCGTCAGCCCGAGCGGCTTCTCGACCAGGACATGTTTGCCCGCCTCGAGGGCCTTGATGGACCATTGCACGTGCAGGTGATTCGGAACCGGGATGTACACGGCGTCGATCGCCGGATCCGCGAGCAGGGCCTCGTAGGTGCCGTGGACCCGGGGGATGCCGAGTTGCTTGGCGATGTCCTTCGCCTTGGCCTCGTCGCGGGAGGCGATCGCGTCAATGGTGCCGAGCGTGCCGCGCAGCATCGCGGGGATGACCTTGACCACCCCGATCTTGGCCGTACTCAGGATGCCCCAGCGAATTTTTTTCATGTGGCGGAAAGTTCAAGCGGATCGCCTCAGGGCGCGCCAGCGGAATTCCGGTATGGGCAGCAGGAAACCTGACAGGGACTGAGTGGCCTGGGTCTCCCGACCCATGCACGACAAACGGAAGGCGTGGCGCGCTCCGCTTCCTACTTTCCTGGCTTCCGAGCCCAACGCTTACCCGACCGTGCGATTCCCCTGCTCCAGCACGTCGGCGATGTAATTCAGGATATCCCCCCGGCCCGCGCGGGTGGTCGATGAACTCACGAGCACATCGGGCAATTCCGTGCGCCAGGCCCGGACCGCCTGCAGGAAGGCCTCAATGCTGGCCTGGTTGCGCGTCGCCGACTGCTTGTCGGTCTTGGTGAAGATGAGGGCGAAGGGCACGCGGCTGCCCTCCAGCCATTGGAGGAACTCGAGATCGATCGCCTGCGGGGGCAGACGCGAGTCGATCAGCACGAAGACGCAGCGCAGGTTGCGGCGCCCCGCGAGGAAATCCGCGACAGCGGCGTTGAACTCAGCCCGTCGCTGCTTGCCGACTTCGGCGTAACCATAGCCTGGAAGATCGACGAGCGCCCACGCCCCGTTGATCAGGAAGAAATTGATCAGCTTCGTCTTGCCCGGCAGGTCCGAAACCTTCGCGAGTTCGCGGCGCTCGGTCAGCAGGTTGATCAGCGAGGACTTGCCGACATTGGAACGCCCGATGAACGCGAACTCCGGCACCGCCCACACGGGACACGACCGAAGTTCGGGAGCGCTCACCTCGAAGACGGCGGATTTGATTTTCATGAAGCAGAAGGGGTGCGGGAGCGGAGGCGGAAGGAACGCTCAGGCGCCCGTGGACGAGATCGATCCGGCCGGAGCCAACGAACCCCGGCGGCCCAGCACCGCGCGGCGGCAAAGGGATTCGCCGCGCTGGAAATCGCGACAAACCTGGGGTCGTCGCTCGTAGATGGTGCAAAGCTGCGTCTCGGCATCAAGCGCCATGCAGGCGCCATCGCCCTGTTGATCCATGCAACGGACTCCGGAGTGCTCGACCACAAATTCCGCCGGGACGTCGTCGTCCGGGCCCAGCTCGACGAGCAGGTGGCAGCACTTGCCGCAACCGGCACAGGCAGGGAGATCGTCGATGGGTTCGGGCATGGAGAATTGAACACCAGAGCATAGAATCGGACCGGGAGCGACGGTTCGTTTGGGCGCGGTAAAACGGCCCCGTTTTGAAGGTGGCATGGGTCTCCCGACCCATGAAAAGCAGGTAGAAACCCAGTCTACGACCGAACGAGCATCCGATCCATATTTCCTGGGTCGGGAGACCCATGCCACTCCCGGCCTCGATCCGGTGAATCCCCGGCCCGGTTCCGTCCATCCGGTCCAAAGTCTTGTACGGCTGAAGCGCCCGCCTGAAATCGCCGCACGCGCGGGTTGATTTCCCAGGGCATTGGATCAAGCGTACGGGGTTCCCACCGCTTACCCCGCGGTTTGTTACCCCGGATGAATGTTTTTTTCTGTCGCTTCACCCTTGGCCGTCGCGCGCTCAGCGCACCGGCCAGCCTATTCGCTTGCCTGACTTTCGCACTCGCCCCCGCTTTCGCGGCGGAGGGCAAAGTCGACGAGGCGCTGCCCTTGCTCGAAGCCCACTGCGTGCAGTGCCACGGCGCGGAGAAGATGAAGGGCGGTTTGGATCTCACGACGCGTGAGAACCTGATGTTGGGCGGCGAGACCGGCCCTTCGGTGACGCCCGGCCGGCCCGAGGAAAGCCTCCTCTATAAGATGGTGACGCACGAGGAGGAGCCGGGCATGCCGCACAAGGAGGACAAGCTGCCCGATGCGGCGATCGAGAAGATCGCCGCCTGGATTCGCGCCGGTGTGCCCTACGCGCGCGAACTGCAAGCCGCGCCCACCTCCACCACCCGGCCCGAGTTCGCCATCACGGCAGCCGATCGGGCGCACTGGGCGTTCCAACCGGTGGCAAAGCTGCCGTCGCCCGCCGTCAAAGATCGCGCCTGGGTCAGGACTCCCGTCGATGCTTTCATCCTCACCCAGCTCGAAGCCCAGGGTCTGACGCCCACCGCGCCGGCGAGCCGCGAAACGCTGATTCGCCGGGTGAGCTTCGACTTGGTCGGACTGCCGCCGACTCCGGAAGAGATCGACGCCTTCGTCCGCGACGAATCGCCCGGCTCCTATGACGCGTTGATCGAACGCCTGCTCGCCTCGCCGCACTACGGGGAACGTTGGGGCCGCCACTGGCTCGACCTCGCACGCTTCGCCGAAAGCGACGGCTTCGAGCATGATTTAATCCGTCCCCAGGCTTGGCGTTACCGGGATTACGTCGTGCGCGCCTTCAACACCGACAAGCCCTACGATCGTTTCATCCGCGAACAAGTCGCCGGCGATCAGCTCTATCCCAACGAACCGGACGCGCAGATTGCGACCGGCTTCAACCTGCTCGGGCCGGACATGACCGATTCCTCCGACGTGATTCAGCGCCGCCGCAATACGTTGAACGACATGACGGACACCACGTCGCTCGCCTTCCTCGGCCTGACGATGGGCTGCGCGCGTTGCCACGATCACAAGTTCGAGCCGATTTCGCACCGGGACTACTATAGCCTGCAGGCCTTCTTCGCCGGCGCGGAATTCCATGCCGAGCTTCCGGTCGCGACGCCTGAGGACCGCGCGCGCCATCAGGCGGCCCTGGCGATTTATCAGGACCTCACGAAGGACCTGCAGGCGGAGATTGCCGCCGTGAAGGCTCCCTACTGGAAATCCGTCTTCCAGCGGAAATTCAACCGCATCTCGGTCGAGGCGCAGGTGGCGCATCAGCTGCCGAAGGAGCAGCGCACAGGCGAACAGGAGAACCTCGTGCAGGGTACCGCTGGCCTGATTGCCGTGAAGGACAATGAGGTCGTCGCCGCGATGTCGAAGGACGATCGCGCCCGGCACGATGCGCTGCAGGCGAAGCTCAACCCGATCCCGATTCCCACCCTGCCGACCGCGCAGGCCCTGCGGGAAGGCGAACCGGTGAAATCGCATGTCCTCTTGCGGGGCGACTACACCCAGCCCGCCGAGGAAGTGGAGCCCACCTTTCCGGAGATCCTGGCCGCCGGGCGTCCGCCCCAAGGTTCGCGCGCCGCCCTCGCCGACTGGCTCGCGAGTCCGGCCAACCCGCTCACGGCCCGCGTCATGGTCAACCGGATCTGGCAGCATCACTTCGGCCGGCCGCTGGTCGGCACTCCGAGTAACTTCGGCACCCACGGACAAAAGCCGACGCACCCGGAGTTACTCGACTGGCTCGCCGGCGAATTCGTTGCCCGGGGCTGGAGTCTCAAGCAGATGCACCGCGTCATGCTGCGCTCGTCCACGTATCAACAGGGCAGCAGCCCGGCCGCGGCCGCCGTCGCCCGCGACCCGGAGAATCGTCACTACTCCCGCATGAACCGGATCCGCCTCGAGGGGGAAGCGATCCGCGACAGCCTGCTGGCGATCAGTGGCGAACTGAATCCCGCTGTCGGCGGACCTGGCGTCTATCCCCCGATTCCCAAGGAGATCTTCGCCGGCGCAGCCGGCTGGACCGCGAGTACCGACCCGAAGGAGTACTCGCGGCGCAGTGTGTATATTTTTGCCCGCCGAAATCTGCGCTTCCCCTTCCTCGAGGTCTTCGACGCCCCGGACAACAACCTGAGCTGTCCGTCGCGCGAGCGCAGCACGACCGCGCCGCAGTCGCTCACGCTGCTGAATGCCGAGGAAGTGCTGCGAGCGTCGGACCGCACCGCCCGTCGGCTCGAAGCCGAGACCGCCTCCACCGCGGTGCGGATCACGAAGGCGTATCGGCTCATCGTCGGCCGCGGCCCCACCCCCAAGGAGCGCCGGCTGTCGGAGCTCTTCCTCGCTCATTCCCCGCTGCACGAACTGTGCCGCGCGCTCTTCAACCTGAACGCGTTCGTCTACCTCGATTGAGTCGTCGCCTCTTTCCCTCCCCACCCCGTTGCCCATGAACTGTTGCGGACCCAACGCCCCCCACTCCGGCCCGACCTCGCGCCGCCAATTTCTCCGGCAGGCCGGCGGCGGCTTCGGCATGCTCGCCCTGGCATCCATGCTGAGCCGTGACGGCCTGCTCGGCGCCGAGCCACCGGCTCCCGTGACGGCCTCAGGCGCCGGCGCCCCCAATCCCTTCGCGCCCAAGCCGACGCACTTTCCGCCGCGGGCGAAGCAGGTCATCTTTCTCTACATGTCGGGCGGTCCGAGCCACGTGGACCTGTTCGACCCCAAACCCGAGCTCGTGCGGCTCGCGGGACAGCCCATTCCCGACTCGTTCGGCACGTTCAAGACGCGCCGGGCCGTGGGGAAGAACAAGCTCCTGCCTCCGCTGCGGCCGTTCCAGCGGCGCGGCCAGTCCGGCATCGAGTACTCGGAACTCCTGCCGCACATCGGTGAGTGCGCCGACGATCTCTGCCTCATTCGCAGCTGCTACGCCGACAGCGTGACGCACCCCGAGGCCGTGTACCAGATGAACACCGGCTCGATCCTGATGGGCCGCCCCAGCCTTGGCGCCTGGGCCGCGTATGGACTCGGCACCGAGAACCAGAACATGCCGGCCTTCGTCGTCATGCCCGACCCCGCTGGTTGGGTCAAAGGCGGCGCACCCGCCTGGGGCAACGGCTACAT
The DNA here is from genome assembly GCA_903848965.1 of uncultured Opitutia bacterium. Taxonomy (GTDB): domain Bacteria; phylum Verrucomicrobiota; class Verrucomicrobiia; order Opitutales; family Opitutaceae; genus ER46. The sequence continues at coordinate 8,674 of CAINHV010000517.1, forward strand.
GCCCGCCACCTACCAGGGCACGATTCTCCGGGGCGGCGAATCTCCCATCCTCAACCTCAACACCCCCACCGGCGTCACCGGCGATCAGCAGCGGGCCACCGTTGACCTGATCAACCGGCTGAACCGCGAGAACCTCGCCCCTTCCGAAGCGGACTCGGAGCTCGCCGCCCGGATCGCCGCCTACGAACTTGCTTTCCGGATGCAGAAACACGCGCCCGAGGTCGTGGATATCTCGAAGGAAACGGCCGCGACCAAGCAGCTCTACGGACTCGACGACAAGATCACCGCGGATTTCGGCCTGCGCTGCCTGCTCGCGCGGCGGATGATCGAGAGCGGCGTCCGCTTCGTGCAGCTTTACTGCGGCGACACGAACGGCTGGGACGGCCACTCGGATATCGAAGCCAACCACACCAAGCTGTGCGCGCAAAGCGATCGGCCGGTGGCGGCGCTGCTGAAGGACCTCAAGTCGCGCGGCCTGCTCGAATCGACCCTGGTCGTGTGGGGCGGCGAATTCGGCCG
>CAINHV010000518.1 GCA_903848965.1 uncultured Opitutia bacterium
CGGCATACGAGATCAACCACAGTGACTGGAGTTCAGACGTGTGCTCTTCCGATCTAGGGCGTGAATCCGCGGACCGATCCCGAGGGCTTTCGAAAGCTCATCGCGGACGCCCAGGGCGAGGTCGATGTCGGCATCAAGTCGCTGCTGGGCGACTCCGGCTTCGCCCAGCTCCAGAATTACGAACAGACCCTACCCCAGCGCACCCTAGTCAACGACCTCCAGCAGCGGCTCAGCTACACCGATGTTCCCCTGAGCGCGACGCAGGCCGATCAGTTGGTGCAGATTCTCGCGGACAATCCCCCCCCGCGCGGAGAGAACGCGAATCCTCCGCCACCCGGACGGGGTTTCATCGGCCCTGAACTGGGTGGGCTGGTGGCGGGCGTCTTGGGCGGTCCCGGCATGCTCAATGCGGTCGTCGACATGGGAGCCCGAGGCGGTGGCACGGCCCGGGTCACCGCAGGGGCGGTCACGCAGGCGCAAACTGTCCTAGCTCCCACCCAAATGTCCGCTCTCCAGCAGATTCAACAGCAGCAGCAAAGCCAGCAGCAGTTGCAGCAGCTGCTCCGCGATAACCTCTCGCCCGGAGGAAGCGCGCCGGCCACCCGGCGCAAGGGCGGCGGTTAACAGATGCGCCCGGAAAAAACCCTTGCGCGGTCCGAAGGTGACAGGAACAGTGCGGTTTACTACCTTCGAACATGATCGTCACCACCGCGCAGCTCTTCAAACATGCCTACGGCAAGTACGCCGTCGGTGCGTATAACATCAATAATGCCGAGCAGGCCATGGGCTTGTTCAAGGGTTGTGTCCAATCCCAAGCCCCGTTCATCATCCAGCTTTCCAAGGGTGCGCGGAAGTACACCGACAAGCGCATGCTCGAGGCCATCATCCGCGCGGCGGGCGATGTGTTCCCGGAGGCGATCTACGCCGTCCATCTCGACCACGGCGACGAGCAGACCTGCTACGAGTGCATCGATTCGGGCTTCTTCAGCTCCGTCATGATCGATGCCTCGCACGATCCCTTCGATCAGAACGTCGCCATCACGAAGCGCGTCGTCGAGAAGGCCCACGCCAAGGGTCTTTCGGTGGAAGCCGAACTCGGCATGCTCGGCGGCGTCGAGGAGGACATCAAAGTCGAGGAAGGTCACGCCTGCCTGACGGACCCGGATGAAGCCAAGGATTTCGTGAACCAGACCGGCTGTGATTCCCTCGCCTGCGCGATCGGTACCAGCCACGGCGCCTTCAAGTTCAAGGGCCGCCAGTCGTTGCACTTCGATGTGCTCGAGAAGATCAAGGCCCGCCTCCCCGGCTACCCGCTGGTGATGCACGGTTCGTCCTCCGTCCCGAAGGACGAGGTCGACCGGATCAATGCCGCCGGCGGCACAATCAAGGACTCGATGGGCGTCGATCCGGCCGAGTATCTCCCGGCCGCCCAACTCGGCGTCACCAAGGTCAACATCGACACCGATGGCCGCCTCGTTTGGACCCGTGTCCACCGCGAATACTTCCGCGACAATCCTGGTGACTTCGATTTCCGCCCGCCGGGCAAGATCTTCATCGAGGAATACGCGAAGTTCATCGCGAGCCGCAACCAACTCCTCGGCAGCGCCAACCAGTTGGCCGATCTGCGCAAGGGCCTCACGGCTGGCACCACGGCCCCGCAGGTGGCGCGGGCCTGAACGGAGACCGAACGACGGTTTTAGCGCGGCACTTCGGTGCCGCGCTTTTTTTGCGTTCGTCCACCGCCTCGGCGGCGATCGGCTGAACGGTTTGGCAGTGAGGTTGACCTCTCCAGCTCCGGGATCGGCACCCCGCACGCGTCCAAGGGCCTGTCCCCAAAGGCCCGCTTCCCGTAGCACGAAGCGCCAGCGAGTGGATGAAAGGCCCGTCGTTCCACTCGCTGGCGCTCGTGGCCACAGCCGCACCGTGGTGAGAGAAGCCACCCTTTTTAGATGCCCTCTAACTCCGCGTGATCGACGGGCTGGCTCCGACCGATCCGGGACGCTTTCCAATGGAACGTGAAAAACTCCGACTCTGCGGGTGTCACTTGCCGCTGGGAGGAACCCTGGGCATCCCCGCTGTCGTCGGTGCCGTCACCAGCGGGAAATCAAATGAGTTCTTCGTTCATCCTCTACGTCGAAGACAACGAGAACGACGTGGTGCTGCTGCGAGCCATGTTGCACACCCACGCCAGCTCCCGCCCGCGTGATTCAAGTCCGCCTGCCGGGCCGATTTCGCGACGCCCTCTCAGAGCGGCACGTAACCGTTGACTGGAATCGGCGCCATGGGCGGCGGCACGGTCGCGCCGTGGGCCAGCATGACTTCCTTGATCGCGGCGATGGTCTCGAATGACGGTTTAAAGTTACCGAAGCGATGTCCCTCGGCGATGCGCAGCGGGATCCAGCCGCGTTTGCTGGGCTGGTTCCACACCTCGATCTTCGCCCCGCGGGCATCGAGAAACTTCACGACCTTGGGAAAATTGGCGAAGGCCGCACCGTGCATCGCGGTGTCACCATCGCGCGAGACGGCATTAATGTCGGCTCCGAGGCCAAGGAGGTACTCCAAGGCCTCGATCGCCTCGTCTTCAGTCCCCGCCTCCTCCTCGGCTGACCGCGTCCCAAGCCCGGCCGCCGCCATGATCGGCGTGCAGCCATCCTCGTTCATGATCGTCGGATCGGCACCCAACTCGCGCAGCAACTTCATGAACGCGGTGTCCGCCGTGTCCGCCGCCAGCATGAACGGCGTGCAGCCCTTGCGATTGATCCGTCCGCCGCCGGACGGTCCGCCGGTCAGGCGGGCATTAAGGTCGGCGCCCTTGGCGACGAACTTTCGGATGAGTTCCGCGCTCGTCGTCCGGCTCGGATCCTCCGGGATCGGATCGCCTTCGTCCTCGCCGCGATCGGGCTTCCGAATCCAGGAAAGGATGTGCAAGGGCGTGTAGCCCGACCGCATGTCGCTGGGATCCGCGCCGCGGTCGATCAGCAGTGAGGCCAGATCGAAGCGACCGTTCTCCACCGCCACCGTGATCGCACTGGAGCCCCGGCGGAGTTGTTTGTTGCCCGGACGAACCGTCGGGGCCGAGGCCTCGTTGATGTCCACCCCCGCCTTCAGAAACACCTGCACGACGGCGGTGTGTCCGGCGCGGACCGCGAACAGCATCGGGGTGAACCCGATCGGGAGCGCCGTCTTGAAATCGGCTCCGGCATCGATGAGTGCCTGCACCACCTCGGGATGACCGTCGGCCGCTGCCCACATCATCGCGGTCTGGCCTTGGGGAAGCTTCGCGTTGGCGTCCGCGCCACGGGCCAGCAAGGCCTTGACCGGGCCCAGCCGTCCGGTGCGGGCGGCAGTCATGAGCGGCGTCTCGCCACCCGGCAGCGCGGCGTTCGCGTCGGCCCCGGAATCGAGCAGTAGCGTGACCATCTCCGTATTCCCATTGGTGCAGGCGAGCGACAGCGGCGTCACGCCGTAGCGATTCACGACCTTCGAGTCGGCCTTCGCCGCCAGGAGAATCTTGACCGCCGCGAGATCGTCATGACGCACCGCCCAATGGAGGGCCGTCATCCCGTCCACCTGCGCAACGTTCACATCGCTGTCGCCAATCAACGCCCGCACCGCGGCGACATCCTTCTTTTCCATCGCATCAGCCAGTGCCGCCCGCGAGGGCGAGGCGCCGAGTGCGAGATTCGATCCCAGGCCGAGGCAGCAGGCCAGCAAGCTGAGCAACGCGGCGGGTGTGGTAAACATCAGGGGGTAACGTTTCATGGGCAATGCGGGCAGGCCGGGGGCACCCGGCCTCACCCAGTTATACGGAGAGCGGCGAGAACAACTCCTCGATCCGGCCGTTGCTGTCGGCGAACGAGTCGATCTTCACGCCGGCCTTGTCGAGCAGTGTGAGATGGAGGTTGGCGAGCGGGACCGGCTGATCGTACCGGATGTGGCGGCCGCCTTTCATGCCGAGGGCGGAGCCGCCGGCGACGAGGACCGGAAGGTTCGTGTGATCGTGGATGTTCGGGTTGCCGATGCCGCTACCGTAGAGGATCAGCGAATGATCCAGCAGCGATCCCGCGCCATCGGGCGTCTCTTTCAGGCGCTGCAGATAGTACGAGAACAGCGACACGTGGAAGGCGTTGATCTTCGCCATCCGCGCGACCTTTTCCGGGTCGTTGCCGTGATGGGAGAGCGGGTGATGCGGATCGGGAACGCCAATCTCGGGATAGGTCCGGTTGCTCGTTTCGCGGGCGAGCTGGAAGGTGCAGATGCGAGTCACGTCGCCCTGCATGGCCAGCACCTGCAGATCGAACATGAGCTTGGCATGATCCGCATAAGCGGCGGGTACGCCCAGCGGACGGTCGAGATCAGGAAGCGGATTGCCGACCGCATTGGCCTCGGCCCGCTGAATCCGGCGCTCCACCTCGCGCACCGTGTCGAGATATTCGCTGACCTTTTGGCGATCGGCAGGCCCGAGTTCACGCCGCAGGCTGGCCATGTCCTCGGTGATCCAATCGAGGAGACTGGCCCGCTTGCGCAGGGCGGCACGACGCTCCGCGAGATTTCCGCCCTCGCCGAAGAGACGCTCGAACACGATTCGCGGATGCGCCTCGGAGGGCAGCGGTGTGGTCGGCGACGACCAGGAGAGGTTGTTCTGATAGACGCAGGCGTAGCCGTTGTCGCACTGCCCTGTGGTCTGCATCATGTCCATCGAGAGCTCGAGGGAGGGAAGCTGCGACTCGCGGCCGATCTGCTGGGCCGCCAGCTGGTCGGCCGTCGTGCCGAGATAGTAGTCGGAACTCTCGGTGTGCTTCGCCTTCGCGGCACTGAGGAACGCGGCGTTCGAGGTCGCGTGCGAACCGGGATAGGCGTTGCGCAACTCAAGGTTGCTGAAGGCGGTGACGTGCTGCTTGACGGGTTCCAGCGAACTGAGGATCGGCGAAAGCTCCCGCAAGAGTCCGTCGGTGCCCGGCGGCGTCCAGCGCGGTTGGTCGCAGCCCATCGGCATGAACACATAACCGAGCCGGCGCACGGGCGTGGCGACCGTCTTCGTCGCCGCCGTAGCCGCCGGAATCATGGCGTCGAGCAGCGGGAGCGCGAGCGTGGCGCCGATGCCGCGCAGGAAGGTCCGTCGGGGTAATGCCTTTTTGGTGATAATCATGGGGATTTCCTCATCTGGAACGGAGTGCTGTTGACGATGCCAAGAATCAGGGACGAAAAGCGGTAGCCGTCGGCTTCGGCGAGCCGGACGATCTGGCGGAGGGCGGGCGCATCGTAGGTTTCGACACCCCGGCCCAGGGCAAAGATCAGCAGTTTTTCCGCGATCGTGCCGGCAAAAAGTTCGGGCCGGCGGAGCAACGCCTGTTCCAGGCCCTGCACGCCCGTGAAGGTGCTGCCATCGGAGAATCCGCCGGACGCATCCACCGGCTGGTGATCCTCCAGATCGCGCCACCGGCCGATCGCATCGAAATTCTCCAGCGAGAAACCGACCGGATCCATGACATTGTGGCAGCCCGCGCAGCTCGGATTCTTGCGATGCTCGGCCAGCCGCTCGCGCATCGGCAGCGACGCCGCGATGATGTTCTCATCGAGCGACGGGATATTGGGTGGTGGCGGCGGCGGCGGCGCGCCCTGCAGGTTGCCGAGAATCCAGGCGCCGCGAATCACCGGCGAAGTGCGGGTCGCATACGAGGTCACTGTGAGGATGCTGCCATGTCGCAGCAAACCGCCCCGCTGGCGCTGGGCGTCGCCCGCAAAGGAAACCCGCCGGAAGTGACTCCCGTAGATATTCGGAATCCCGTAATGCTTCGCGAGCCGCTCGTTCAGGAAAGTGTAGTCCGCGCTGATCAGCTCGGTGACGCTCCGATCCTCGCGCAGGATGCTTTCGAAGAAGAGCTCGGTTTCCTGGCGGAGCGCCTGGCGAACGTTGTCGTCGAAGTTGATGAAGAGGCGAAGGTCCGGCGTGGTCCCTTCCAGCGCGCGCAAGTGGAGCCATTGACTCGCGAAATTGGTGACGAGGCTGCGCGACCGCTCATCGGCGAGCATCCGGCGCACCTGCTGCTCGAGGAGCGCTGGCTGCCGGAGGTCGCCGCGCACGGCCGCCTCGAGGAGCGCGTCGTCCGGCAGGCTGCTCCAGAGGAAGAAGGAGAGCCGGGAAGCCAATTCGAGGTCCCCGATCCGATACACCGTGCCGGGTGCGATTCCCGCGGGGTCGTTCTCCACCCGGAGGAGAAACCGTGGACTAACCAGAATCGCGCCCAGGGCGTTCTCGATCCCGGCCTCGAACCCGGCTCCTTCGTAAGTGCCTTCCCGGAAAAATTGCATCGGCTTGCGCAGATCTTCGTCGGTGACGGGCCGGCGATACGCCCGACGCACGATGGGCTCGAGGATGGCGCGCGCCCGCGCTTCCTGCGCCGGTACGGAGTTGGAATCAACCCCCACCGCCCCGTTGCCGCCGAAGATCAGCCGGCGGCTCGGGGTGTCGCCCGGCCCCTTGGCGTTGAACGGACCCGTGATCGAAACCTGGAAAATCGCCGGCGCCGTCCGCGGGTGGCGGTGCACGTTGAATCGGACGAGGAACGGCTGGCGCTCCGTCTCGATCAGCGCCAAAGGATTCTTCGGGAAAGTCACCCCGAGAGCGTGCGGCCCCGCCTTGACGTTGAGCCGCAGCTTCAAATGCGTGTCGACGCCCTCGGCGTTCTTGTCGCTGCCGGGCGGCGCCACCGTGAACAGCCCGACGCGCTCCCGATCGAGAATAAACTCCACCTCGTGAGGCTGCTTCAGACCCTCGACCTGTTCGTTGCGATCGCGCGCCAGTCGCACCTGAATTTCATACTCCCCGTCCTGGGGACACAGGTGGGGAAGAAGGGTGCCGCCACGGGTTCCGATCGGCAGCCCTTCGATGTGATCTTCCTGGGTCAGATCGGGCCGAACGCGAAACGTGTCGCCACCAGGAGCCTTGCCGGTCCCGCCAATCGCCAGGCGGGCGATCTTCTGCGCCGCGGAGACGTAGCGATCGAGCAGGGTCGGCGAAAGGTTCCCCACTGTGACATTGTCAAAGCCGTGACTGGGTTCGTCGTTCGGCAGCAGCGTGGTGGCATCGATCTCCACCGCGAGCAGATCGCGGACGGCATTCTGGTATTCGTTGCGGGTCAGCCGGCGCAACGAATCGGTCCGGCCTGGATTCGGACTGGCCGCGGCCACCTTGTCCAACTCGGCGACCAACGATTTCACCACGCGATTGAATACCGCATCATCGGGTCGCGGCTCGCCGACTGGGGGCATCTGGCGATGGCTGAGTTTGTGAACGACCTGCTCCCAAACATGCGGGTCTTTCGCCGGATGCGTGAGGTCCAGTTCCTCGAAGGAAAGGTCGGCCTTCTTGGCGCCGTTGTCATGGCAATCCAGACAATACTGCTTCACGAGTTCAGCCACGGGAGCAGCGTCGGCGACTCCCACCGCCGCGTTGACACCGATCACGCCAGCGAACGAACCGACGAAAATTCCTGCGATGGCCAGGCGCCAGCGATCCAAACGGGAGGGAAGCAAAAGGGGCATGGGAGGGGGAACGAATCACTATCAGATTCCGGATGTCACCGGGGGCGACGGGGTCAGTGCGGAAAAAAAAGCGGTCACCCGACCAAGCGCGAGGTAAAACGTCGTGCATTGCCGACCAGTTCGCCACTGGGATTCGCGAAAAATTCTCCAGACCATTTCCTCCGCCTTGACCTCCGGGCGGGCCGACACCTTTTTCACGGTAGCGCAGACGCTGGAACGGTGGTAGCTTGGTCTGTTCCCCGGTAGTCGTTGTCTTCCCGAAGACCATAGCACCCTTTCTTCCCGAGCATGAATTTCTCCCCCTTTAATTCGCCCCCCGGTGGTCTTGCCTCGCCTCGGTCTGCTCACCGCGTTCGGGCACTCGCCTCCCATCTGGGGGCGCTGCTGATCGGATTGCTCCCCGGCGGAATGTTCGCCGCCAACCTCGGTGCCGATCTCACTACGTTCACCGACACGCATTGCTCGAGCTGCCACAACGACGTGGACAAGGAAGGCAATCTCGACCTGACCACGCTGCAGTACGCGCCGTCCGATCCGGCCAACTTCCTGACCTGGGTCCGCGTCCACGACCGCGTCCAGGCGGGAGAGATGCCGCCCAAGGAAAAACGCCGGCCCGCGGCGTCCGAACTGGGAGACTTCGTTCAATCCCTGGCAACGTCGCTGACGACGGAGGACAAGGCGACCGCGGCCCGGGATGGTCGCACCACGCAGCGCCGGCTTAATCGCTACGAGTTCGAGAACTCCCTGCGCGACCTGCTCCAGGCACCGTGGCTCCACGTGAAGAATGAGCTGCCGGAGGACGGCGAGGCCGAGTTGTTCAACAAAATTGGTGACGCCTTGGACGTCTCGCACGTGCAGATGACGCGATACATGAGGGCCGCCAACCAGGCGATGCGCCATACGATGGGGATCGAACTGGCGCGGCAGTCCCTGCCCGCCGCCACGACCACCCGTTATTGGGCACGTGACGAGCAGGTCTGGACCCGCACCTTCCACCGTGTCATGAACGGAAATCCGAATCCCGAGCGCATGGCGTTTCCGGTTCTCGGTACCAGCCCGCAGCCCGAAGTCCGGGCCCGCCAGGCCCCATTGACTGTTGGCAGCGAGGATCCGGCGACGCGTGAATTGGAGGCCGTCGGCTGGATGCGCAGCAATTACCATCCGTTCCACACCATCTGGGACAACTTTCGCGCGCCAGTTGCGGGCAAGTATCGTGTCCGTTGGAGTGGCTACACCGTCTGGGTCGGCCCCAACGGACACAGCACCAGCACGGTCACGAAGGCTGACGGCACGAAGGAACTTATCCACGGCGAGCCGCAGTGGCATTACCCAAACGGCGGCGATGTCTCCGCGGGACGCCGGAACGAACCCATCACGGTGTATGCGCAAGGCCCGATCGACGTCCGCCGGGTCGGCGAGTTTGATCTCACTCCGGAGCCTGCGGTTTACGATCTGGGCGTCATCACTCTCGCCGAGAACGAAGCCCTGGTAACCGACGCGTCCCGCTTTTTCCGCAAC
>CAINHV010000519.1 GCA_903848965.1 uncultured Opitutia bacterium
CGTTCGCCGGCAACCCTACCTCATCGATATGGTACCGCTGGTGTCGGCCGGGCTGCTTCCCGCCACGTCCTTGGAACCACTTCGGGCCCTGAACTCGGCGGCGGTCGATTACGGCGCCCTCTACGAGAAAAAGCGCCCGCTGCTGTTTGCGGCTCACCAGGCTTGGAAAAAACATCCCGACCGTCTTGCCGCCTATGGCGAATTCGCCGCCTTCCGCGCTCGTAATTCGTCCTGGCTGGACGGCTACACCCTTTTCTCGGCCCTCAAGGATCACTTCGGCGGCCGGCCTTGGTGGGAGTGGCCCGCGGAAGTCCGGTCCTTACGCGCGGCGCAAGGCGCCAAGCTCAGCACCCAGCTGACGGACGCGATCGAGGCCTATGCCTTCATCCAGTTTCTCTTCTTCGCCCAGTGGTCGGCGCTCCGGGCCCAGGCGACCTCACGCGGAATCAAGATCATTGGCGACACACCCATCTTCACCGCGCTCGACAGCGCTGATGTCTGGACGAATCCCGAGCTCTTTCAATTGGATCCGCGCACCCATCGCCCGACCGCGGTCGCGGGCGTGCCGCCGGATTATTTTTCCGCCGACGGCCAGTTGTGGGGCAATCCCCTTTACGATTGGCCCGCGCATGCGGCGGAAAAATACGCCTGGTGGATCGCGCGGCTCCGCGCGAATTTCGAACTCTACGACGTCGTGCGCATCGATCATTTCCGCGGCTTCGAGGCGTATTGGTCGGTGCCGGCGAACGCCCCGACCGCCCGGACCGGTTCATGGGTGGCCGGCCCCGGTGTTGATTTTTTCCGCGCGGTGCAGGCCGCCCTGCCCGACGCGCCACTCATTGCCGAGGACCTGGGACTCCTCACGCCGGCGACGCTCGAACTTCGTGCCGCGACCGGCCTGCCCGGCATGGCCGTGCTCCAGTTCGCCTTCGGCGGCGCGTCCGATAATCTCTACCTGCCCCATAATCTCCAGGCCAACACCGTGATTTATTCGGGGACGCACGACAACGACACCACAGTTGGCTGGTTTGCCGCGGCCGACGAGAAGACGCGCGATCACATTCGCCGGTATTTCCGGGTCAGCGGCCAGGAAATCAGTTGGGACTTCGTCCGGGCGTCGTACGCGTCGGTGGCCAATCTCGCCGTGCTGCCACTCCAGGATCTGCTCAGCCTCGGTGCCGAGGCCCGCTTCAACACGCCCGGCAAGAGCCAGGGTAACTGGGCGTGGCGTTATCGCGCCTCCGATCTCGAGGGGCTGCGGAGCCGCTCGGCGGGCTACCTGCGAGAACTCGCTGATCTCTACGGTCGCGACGGTGCGCGCGCCGGTTCCCCGGGTTGAGCGTACCCTGCCTGGTCGCAGGCTGCATCGGTCGGGATTTGTAACGCAATACGTTACACGTTCACCCCGACGTCGCTTCCCGCGTTCGGGCCGTGAGGGCTCTGCTGCTTACGGGGTCGCGAGGAAGTCCCGGATCAGTGGCACGATTTCGTCCCGCGCGTCATCGAGCACGTAATGTCCGGCATCGGCGATCCGGCGGACCTCGGCGTCGGGAAGCAATTCCCGCCAACGTTCGAGGAAATGGTCGTTGAAGCAGAAATCGCGTCCGCCCCAGATGATTTTCGCGGGGCGATCGCGAAATTGCGCGAGTCCCCTTTCCACTTCGGCCAGCGTCGCCCAGGTGGGATGCGACGGCGTCATCGGGATGTCCCGCACAAAGGCATCGACCGCCACGCGATTGCCCCACGAGTCATAGGGTTGCAGATAGCCCCGCTTTTCCACCGGCGACAGCGCGCGACGATGCATCGCCATCCACGTCGCCGGTCCGGCAAAGCCATTCAGGCCGCGCACGATGAACGGTCCGATAATCGGCCAGCGGCAGACGGCAATCCGCGCGGGAAGGTGCGGTGCGGCAAACGCCGCTGTATTCAGTACTACGATGCGGTTGATCAGTTCCGGGTGCCGCGCGGCGAAGCCGAAGCCAATGGCCCCGCCCCAATCGTGGACCACGAGGTCGATGCGTTTGAGTCCCAGCGACGCCACCAGCGCCTCGAGGTCGGCGATTCGCGTAGCCAGGGTGTAATCGTAGTTCGCGGGTTTCTCCGAGAAGCCCATTCCAATGTGGTCCGGCACGACGCAGCGCCGGGTCGGCGCCAGCGCCCCGACGAGATGGCGGTAGTAAAAGGACCAGGTGGGATTTCCATGCACCATCAGCACGGCTACGTCGGCGCGCGGTCCCTCGTCGAGGTAGCTCATCGCCGCGCCGCTGAGAGTCGTGAACCGGCGCAGCGTGAACGGATATTCGCCGGCCAGGTCCGGTGGAAGCTGGGCCGGGCTCACCATTCGAGTGCGAGCATGAGACAGTTTAATCCACTCCCGATTCCGAGGAGTCCGACGCGATCACCCTCCCGCACGGCACCCGCTTCGATCGCCGCGGCCAGCGTCGCCGGCAGGGCCACGGAGCCGGTGTTGCCCAGCGTTTCGAAGGTGGAAAAGTCCTTCGCCAGATCAAGGCCGATCGTCTCGTAGAGTTTCCGGCGGTGCACGCTGCCCACCTGGTGACAAATGTACCGATCGAAATCGGTCCCCTGCTCCCGGCTGAACTCGGCCCAGGTTTCGCGCGCCAGCGCCACACCCGCGAGGAGCAGTTGCTCGGAGTCGGTCTGCATGGCGAGAGCCTCGGTCCCGTGGGTGTCGCCCTGGCAAAGTTCGCTATGCTGCGTCGCAGCCCGCGCGACCCCGCCCAGCAGGCGGTGGCAATGACCTTGGACCAGGGATCGATGGCAGATGACCGCCGCCACGGCGCCCGACCCAATCGTGAGGTTCGCAAAATACGGTTTGATCTCGTTTCGACTCAGCGGCTGCTCAACCAAAGTTCGCAGCGTCTGCTCCACGAGCGGGCGGCCATTCTCCCCGGCGACCACGAGCGCGCACTTGATTTGGCCCGCGGAAATCAGTCCGGCGGCCACGGTGAGCGAATTCAGGAAACCGAGACACGCATTGGACACGTCGAAAATCTGGGCCGTGGCCGGGAGGCCGATCTTGCGATGCGCGAACGACGCGGTGGCGGGTTCGAGCATGTCGCGGCTCACCGCGGCATGGATGAACAACTCAACCTGCGCGGACGAGAGACGTGACTTCGCGAGCACCGCCCGCCCGGCCGCCGCGCTGGCGTCCGAGGGCCGGGTGCCAGCCGGCCACATCCGGCGCTCGCGGATGCCAGTCATCAACTCGAGCCGTCCGACCGGGAGCTTCAGTCGTTCGTAGAGCGGGCGGAGCCGCTCCTCGAGGTCGGCGGAACTCCAGACTTCCTCCGGCAGCGCCACGGCCAGCGCCTCGATGCAGACATCGTCAAACCGCATGGCGGATGAATCCCGGACGGGGATTGAAACGAACGCACATCACGTTCCGGCGGGCTTGGAACCCGGCGGCCGCATGGCCAGCCGGATGATCTCCTGATCAAAGTAATTCGAGCCCAACCCCGCATCGACGACGATGGTCGTGCCATTGATGCCGCTGCTGCGCCCGCTCAGAAGAAACAGGACGACATTCGCGACCTCGGACGTCTCGAGGTTCTTCTTTCGAAAGGTCAGCTTCTCCGCGAACAGATAGCTTTCGAGATAACCCGGGATGCCGGCCGACGCGCTGGTCTTGAGCGGCCCCGCGCCCACGGCGTTGAACCGCACTGCACTGGTGGCGCTGAAGGACTTGGCGAGAAAGCGGACCGATGACTCCAGCGCGGCCTTAATCGGACCCATGTACCCGTAATTGTCGGGGGTCACGAGCAGCGACGAAATTCCGATCGTTACGACCGAAGCCTGGGGCAGAAGCCGTTCCTTGAACGCCCGGGCGATCTCCACGAGCGAGAATGCCGACACGGCCGTGGCCTGAAGAAAGTCCGCCCGCTTGGTTTCGTGGAAGGGTTGCAGTCCGCTGCTGTAATTCGCGAAGGCGATCGAATGAACGATCCCGGCGAGCGGCGAATGACCGGCGGCGGTAATCTCCCCGGCGAGTCGATCGGCTGCCCCTTCCTGCTCCACGTCGCAGATGAACACAGGCTTGCCCGCGAGCTGAACAGTCAGCGCCTGGCGACGGGCCTCGGAGCGCACGCTGAAGATCACCGTGGCCCCCTGCTCCTCCAGGGTCTTCGCCACGAACCAGGCGACGCTCTTCCGGTTGGCCACGCCGAACACGAGGAAAGTCTGGCCGGTTAGCTGGAGGAAATCGGGCATCGCAGATTAGGTGCCGCTGGGACTTGGCGTCGCATCCTTCGGGCCTTCCGGGGCCTTCCAAGCGACCGAGAAATCAACATTCATCACGCGGGTGCCATCGGCCTTCTTGATCGACCCGGTCATCATCGTGAAACCGGCCATCGAGTCCTTCTGCTTCACCTCGAGCATGATGGTGTCGCCGGGATAAACGGGCTGGCGAAAGCGGACCTCGCTGATCTTCGCAATCAGCGGCACGCCTTCCCCTGGCATGGCGCCGGCGGCCCGGGCCTTGAGCGAGAGAAAACAGGCGGCGGTCTGAAACACGGCCTCGCAGAGCAGAACTCCCGGCGTGATCGGCGCTCCGGGGTAATGGCCTTGGTAGAAATCCTCCTCGGCCCGCCAGCGTCGCGTCGCAATCAAGCCGTCCGGGACTTCGGAGACGATGTGGTCGACGAAGAGGAACGGCGGACGGTGGGGAATCAGGTCGGTGACGTTGGGGAAGGACATAGGTCAGTCGATCAGGCGCTTGGAGCCGGCGCGGCCGCCGTCCGCTGTTGAAAAAGGTACTGGTCGATCTTGTTCGCGACAATGACGCCGTAATTGATTGTGCCGAGCCAGCCCGACATGATGATGCCGACCGAGCCGGCGTGATGGAGCCCAGGAAGTTGCACCGGTAGGTCCATGGACACCTTGAGCCCCTCGAACTTGGTGCCGAACGAGGTCCCGTTAAAATGCGTCGTGTACCGCTCGATCGTCCGTGGCGTCGCGGCCTCGGTCCAATCGATCTTCGCGCGGACATCCGGGATGAACTTCTCCAACGCGGATAACGACTCGTCGATCAACCGCTGCTTTTCGCGCTCGTAGTCCTCCTCGGAGAGACTGGCCCAGTCACCGTATTGGCCGTTCAGCGACACGACCACGGTGTAGCGATCGGAGCCCGGCCGCGTCTCCGGATAGTACACGGAGAAGGTCCGGCTCGTGGTATGGAAGTCAGTGAGTTCCTGGC
>CAINHV010000520.1 GCA_903848965.1 uncultured Opitutia bacterium
AGCCTGCGCCCCCGCCCGATCCGAGGCGCCCTGACGGCGCCTCAGCCCTCCGCCTTGAAACGATAGCCGACGCCGCGGATCGTTTCCAGATAGTCGGCGGCCGACCCAATCTTCTCGCGCAGCCGGCGCATGTGGGTGTCCACCGTCCGGCTGTCGATCGGGTTGTCGTAGCCCCACACATCCTGCAGCAGCCGCTCGCGGGTCTGAACCCGGCCGCGACGCCGGGCGAGCAGCTCGAGCAGCTTGAACTCCGTCGCGGTCAAAGCCACCGGCTCGCCCTGCACCGTCACGCGGTGCTTCGGCACGTCGACCTCGAGGCTGCCAAACCGGAGCTGGGTGACGGGCTCGTCCGCGGCCTTGACCCGGCCCAGCAGCTTCTTGATCCGCAGGACCAGTTCGCGCGGGCTGAACGGCTTGGTCACATAATCGTCGGCGCCGAGTTCGAGTCCGATCACCCGGTCCATCTCGGTGGCCCGGGCGGTGAGCATGAGGATGGGAATGGCGGCCGTGGACGGATCCTGGCGCAGGATCTTGCAGACTTCGAGGCCGTCCACCTCGGGCAGCATCAAATCGAGCACAATCAGCGCCGGGCGCTCGTCGCGCGCCAGGGCGATCGCCCGGGTGCCGTCCTTGGCCAGCAGCGGGACATAGCCGGCCTCCTTCAGTTTGAAGCCCAGAATCTCGAGCGCATCCGGCTCATCGTCCACCACGAGGATCTTGGGTTTCATACGGACTTGGTGTGCCGGATATCCTTCGCCTCGTACAGGTAGACCACCTCTTCAGCGATGTTCGTGATGTGATCGGCAATCCGCTCGAGGCTCTTCGAGATTACCATGAGATGCAGGCACCGGGTAATGGTGGTGGGACGTTCAACCATGTAACTGGAAAGTTCACGATGCAGTTGCCGGTTGAGATTGTCGACATCCCGATCCCGCGGAATCACCGCCCGCGCCTTGTCGGTCTCGCGGTTGATGAAGGCCGAGATCGCATCCCGCAGCATTTCGAGCGACATCGTCGCCATCCGGGGCAAGTCGACGTAGGGCTTGAGTTGCGGCTCGGTGCCGAGATCGATTGCGCGGCGCGCGATGGTCGTCGCCTCGTCCCCGATCCGCTCAAGGTTCAGGGAGATCTTCATCGCCACGGTCGTCAACCGCAGGTCAGTGGCAAGCGGAGCCTTGGTCAAAATCTGGATCGCGAGCTCGTCGATCTCGATTTCGTAGCGATCGAGGATGTTGTCGTCCTCTTCCACCTGCCGCGCCAGCGCGTCATCCCGCTCGACGAGCGCCCGCATCGCGCGGGCGACCGAAGACTCCGCATGGCTGGCCATGGCAAGCAGGCTCTCTTTCAAGCGGGTGATTTCTTCGGAATAGTGGGACATGGTGCGGAGTTAGGGGTTCGGAGTTCGGCGTTTGGCGTTTGGCGTTTGGCATTTGGCGTTTGGCATTCGCCACCCGGCATTATCGTCAGCCGAACCGGCCCGACACGTACGCTTCCGTCTGCGGGTTCGCGGGGCGGGTGAAGATGTCGCCGGTGTCGGCATACTCGATCAGGCGGCCGAGGTAGAAGAAGGCGGTCCGGTCCGAGACGCGGGCGGCTTGCTGCATGTTGTGGGTGACGATCACGATCGTGAACTGCTCGCGGAGCGTGAGGATCAGTTCCTCGATCTTGGCCGTGGCGATGGGATCGAGCGCGGAACACGGCTCGTCCATCAGGATGACCTCGGGATCGACCGCGATGGCGCGGGCAATGCAGAGCCGCTGCTGCTG
>CAINHV010000521.1 GCA_903848965.1 uncultured Opitutia bacterium
GCAGAGTCGCCGAAAATATCTCTTCACCGGGCGATCCTCGAGCGAGTGAAAGCTGATGACGGCGAGCACGCCGCCGGTCGCGAGCTTGGCGAAGGCCGCCGGGAGCGCGCGCTCAAGGGCGCCGATCTCGTCGTTCACGGCAATGCGGAGACCCTGAAACGAACGCGTCGCGGGATGGATCCGCGAGGTGGCCCGATCCCGCGCCGGGATCGCCTCGGCGATCACCGCAGCGAGCGATGTCGTCCGCGCAAGAGCACCCGTGCCCCGCGCCGCGACGATTGCGCGGACGACTCGCCTCCAGTTTCCCTCCTCGCCAAAATTCCGGATGGCGCGCACGAGCATCTCCTCGGTCGCCGTTTCCAGCCAGCGGCTCGCGGGCACCCCAATCCGCGGATCCATCCGCATGTCGGCCGGCGCGTCGTGGCGAAACGAAAAGCCGCGCTCCGTCTCGTCGAGTTGGAAGGACGAGACGCCGAGATCGAAGAGGATGCCGTCGAAGTCCGCCAGCGGCAGTGCGTCGAGCTGGCCGAAGTCGCGATCGACGAGCGCAAACTGCCCGGGAAACTCCTCGCGCAGCAGCGTCGCGCGTTCCCCCGCGGCCGGATCGCGATCGAGGGCCACCACGTTGATCGCGGGCGCCGCGTCGAGCAGGGCGCGGGTATGGCCGCCGCCGCCGAAGGTGCAGTCGAGGTAGCGTCCGCCCGCGCGCGGCGCGAGCAGCTCGAGAACCTCGCGCAATAAAACGGGTTGATGGCCGGGCAACATCGTCGGGGCGGGCCGATCATCGAGCGCCGGAATCATCGGACGCTCCCTTCGATTGCGAAGACTTGTTCTTCCCGACCTGCCGCAGCACGAGCGCGCTGCGCACCCGGGGCGTCACCGACGTGACGGGAAAGGCCGCCCCACCCTCGTCAGCTGCGATCCACGCCGGAAAAGGCCGCCGCGAAGCCTGGGACGCCGTGACCGGCGACCGGCGCAGCGGAACCTGCGGGGCGAGGAGCTTCGCTGAAACGGTGCGACGCATGCTCAGATGTCGAGGCGGCGCATGAGGTCGCCGAAGTTTTCGCCGGCCGTCCGCGCCTCTTCCTGCTGCCAGCGGGCGGGGCTGTAGAGATTGAATTTCGTCAGCGACCCCACGAGCACCGCATCCTTTTCGATGCCGGCGTGCGTGCAGAGTTCCGGCGACAGCACCACGCGGCCGGCCTTGTCGAAGGAGAAGCTCTGGGTCTGCGAAAAGAAGCGCGCCGTAAACGCCTGCGCCGCCGCATCGCTCAGCTTCATCCCCGAGATCTTGTCGTGCAGTTTCTCGGCTTCGCCCGGCGGCAAAACGGAGATGTAACCGTCCGGGTGCGGCGTCGCGATGAAGGTATCCTGTTCCGCGTGCGCATAACGCCACGCTGACGGGATCGTGAGTCGACCCTTGTCATCGAGAGTATGCCGGTAAAGCCCGGTGTAGAAACCTTTGCCTGCCTGTGCCATGTGGGTAACGGAGCCAGAGCGCCCCAATGTCCCCCACTTTAACCCACTTCAGCCCACATCCGTCAAGACCGGACCTGAAAAACCTCGCCGAAAAATGCCTGAAATTCCTCTCACGCGCCGAGCTACCGACCTTTCCGCCCATCCCCTCGCAGGCCGTTGGCGATTCCGAAGCCGCCCAGATACCACCCCGAAGGCATCCAGAACGCATCCAGATGCCTGCCAGAAACGCTCCAGATGCCGTCAACTCGCAGCCACTTCACGGTTAGCCGGAACGGTGCAGCAGGAAATCGCGAAGAGGCGAACTTTGGGGCCTGCTGCGAGAGCGCCGGGACTTTATCGAGCGGAGCAATGAAGAAATTTCTGGGTCAACTGCCCCCCATGTAAGGCGTCCCTTGTGCTATCCGTATTTCATCTTCGGGAAAGTTAACTTGTAGCGCGCTGACACTCTCCAAACCGCCGCCTTCGTCATTGGACCGGGCGCTCAACTTGACTCTGTACGAAGCGATCCTCAGCCGTAGCGTGCTGCCATGACTGTCCTGCTCGAAAGCGGCTTCGGATTGCTGGTGCTCTTTTCGCGGGCTGCACTCCCAGCCAGGCGGCACGGCCGCTGGGCTTTACCCGGTTGATTTCCGCCACCGCCCACTCGTTGCGTGAGCGGGGTCGGAGATCAGCGCAAACGCGCCGACCGTGAATTTGCTGTTCTTACGGCGCGCTTGAATTCTAGCTCTGCCCTTCCCCGCCATGCACCTGCCGGTCAACCTCCAGCTTATCGGTCAGGAAGTCGCCATCGTCTGGGACGACGGCCTCGAAACCTATTTCGGCTTCGAGCAACTGCGCGCGGCGTCGCCCAGCGCATCGAACCAGGGCGAGGGCGACATCCTCGGCAACCGGTATGGCGGCGACGGGCCGAAGACGTTTCCGGGGGTGCAGGTGGTGAGCTGGGAGCGGATCGGCAACTACGCGATCCGTTTCGATTTCAGCGACGGCCACCGCACCGGCCTCTACACCTTCGACTACCTGCGTCACCTCGCCGGTCCGGCCTGAACGCGCCTTCCCTCTTCATGAGTACGAACGTTTTCCCCGCGCGCACCAGCAGCGCCGAGATCGAGTTGGGCCAGCAACTGCAGCCGAAGTTCGGCCCCGACGGCCTGATCCCCTGCATCACCTGCGACCACGTCACGAACGAGGTGCTGATGTTTGCGTTCATGAACGCCGAGGCGCTGGCGCACACCATCCGCACCAAGAAGGCCACGTACTGGAGCCGTTCGCGGACCAAGCTTTGGATCAAGGGCGAGGAGTCGGGCAACACCCAAGAGGTGAAGTCGCTCCGCGTGGACTGCGATCAGGACGTCGTGCTGCTCCTCGTTGAAAACGTCGGCGGCGCCGCGTGCCACAACGGCTATAAATCCTGTTTCTATCGCGAGCTGGCCGCCGGAGCGAACGCGGACGCCGCCGCGTCGCTCAAGCTCGAGTTTGCCGCGCGTCGGATCTTCGACCCGGCGACGGTGTACAAGAAGAAGTAGGCCAAACGGGCGTGGACGAGCCACGC
>CAINHV010000522.1 GCA_903848965.1 uncultured Opitutia bacterium
CGCCGAGCCACTCGCTGGCGCTCGTGGCTACGCTTCCAAAACCTGAGGCTACTTGTCATCGGGGGCGTCCTCGCCCAACGTTCGAGCCAACACGCCGACCATGAGCACAGACCAAAAGCCGGCCGTACCAGTACGACACAATGTCGCCGAGAATCGGTTCGAGGCGGAGGTCGACGGCCATCTCTCGGTGGCGGACTACGTGGAGGAAAACGGCGCCTTGGTTTTCACGCATACGTTTGTGCCGCCCGAACTGCGCGGCCGCGGCGTGGCCGAGGCCCTGGTGCGAGCCGGGCTCGATTTCGCCCGCGAGAGGAAGCAAAGGGTCGTGCCGGCTTGTTCCTACGTGGCGAAGTTCATCGACCGTCATCGCGAGTATTCGGGTTTGTTGAATTGATCGTGCCGGGCTTGAGCCGGAATCCAGGAAGCCAGGAATCGGACCCGCCTCCTTTCGCCAAACTTTGTAGCCCGGTGCGTGAGCGCCGGGACTTCCTTATACGGAGCAATGGAGCAGTCCATGACCTCACGGACAGGGACTGCCCCAAACCCAAAATCCGGCCGCACGATCGGATTGCGAAAGCTTTGAGTTGGGATTCGGTTCCTCGCTCATGTTGCACCTTTTCGCGCCCTTCACCCTCAAGTCCGTCACGCTCCGCAACCGCATCGGCGTCTCGCCGATGTGCATGTACTCGGCCGAGGACGGCACCGTGAACGACTGGCATCTCGTGCATCTCGGGGCCCGGGCGGCGGGTGGCGCCGGTCTCGTGATCGCGGAGGCCACCGCCGTGTCGCCCGAGGGACGCATCTCGCCCCAGGACGCCGGCATCTGGGCGGACCGTCATGTCGAGCCGCTCGCGCGAGTGGTCCGGTTTATCAAGAGTCAGGGCGCCGTCGCGGGTATCCAACTCGCCCATGCGGGACGCAAGGCGAGCGTGGCGCGTCCATGGGAGGGTGGGGCGCACCTGGCGGACGACGCCGGCGGCTGGCCCGTGATCGCGCCGAGCCCCATCGCCTTCGGGGGCAGCCTCACCAAGACGCCGCGGGAGATGTCACTTGCGGACATCGCGCGGGTGCAGGCGGATTTCGTCAGCGCGACCCACCGAGCCCTCGCCGCCGGTTATCAATGGCTGGAGCTGCACTCGGCGCACGGCTACCTGAGTCATCAGTTTCTGTCGCCGCTTTCGAATCACCGCACTGATCAATACGGCGGATCGTTCGAGAACCGGATTCGCTTTCTCCTCGAGACCTCGCGGGCGGTGCGTGCGGTGTGGCCGGCCGACTTGCCGTTCACGGTGCGGATCTCATGCACGGACTGGATCGACGGCGGCTGGACGGTCGACGAAAGCGTGGAACTGGCGCGGCGGTTGAGGGCCGAAGGGGTGGACTTGATCGATTGCAGCTCGGGCGGCACATCCCTCGCGGCGAAGATTCCCGTGGGCTCCGGCTATCAAGTGCCGATGTCCGAACGGATCCGGCGCGAGGCGGGCATTGCGACCGCCGCCGTCGGATTGATCACCGATCCGGCGCAGGCCGATCAGATTGTGCGCACCGGGCAGGCGGATATCGTGCTGCTCGCCCGCGAACTGCTCCGCGATCCCAACTGGCCGATGCGAGCCGCGCGCGCGCTGCACGTGAAACCCCTGCCGGAGCCGCCGCCCCACTACGCCCGGGCGTGGTGATGGGGAACGCAGAGGTCGCAGAGGGGAAGGGAGGGCGCAGAGTGCAGGACGCGCACGAGGCGCGCCCCTACAATTATGGGTGCGTTGGCCGTTGTAGGGGCGGGGCTCGTCCCCGCCTGAACAGGTGGAGAATCCTGGCTTCGTGGTTTCGGCCTCAATTTCCGACCTGACCATCTGCAGCGCTTGAACCCTGCGATCGCCTCGACACGTTAGACCCATGCGCGCTGTTCAACTTTCCGCTATTCATCAGCTCGGCGTGGTCGACGTTCCCGATCCGCGCCCAGCACCTGGCGAAGTGGTCGTCAACGTGCGCGCAGCGGCGTTGAATCATCGCGACGTCTGGATCAAGGCCGGGCAGTACGCGGGTTTGAAGTGGCCGTGCACCCCGGGATCCGATGGCGCTGGAATCGTAACGGAACTTGGAGCAGATGTGGATCCGTCCTGGCGGGGCCGGGAGGTGATCATCAATCCCAGTTTCGGCTGGGGCGATCGGGAGGCGGCGTCGGGCCCGCAGTTCTCGATTCTAGGTTTGCCGCGCGACGGCACGCTCGCGCAGCAAATTGCGGTTCCGGCGGTGCAGCTCTCGGCCAAGCCGGAACACCTGACTTGGGAAGAAGCGGCGGCGCTGCCGCTCGCGGGCCTGACCGCCTTTCGGGCCGTGATGACGCGGGCGCGGGTTCAGCCGGGCGAACGCGTGCTGATCAGCGGCATCGGCGGGGGCGTCGCGCTTTTCGCACTCCAATTTGCCGTTGCCGCCGGCGCCGAGGTCTGGGTGACGTCCAGCTCCGCGGACAAGATCGCCCGGGCCGTGGCGCTGGGGGCGAAGGGTGGATTCAACTACACGACCGAGGGCTGGAACGCGGGTCTGGCGAAATTGCCCGGCCTGTTCGACGTCATCGTGGACAGCGCCGGTGGAGCCGGTTTCGAAAGCCTCCTCGACATCGCTGCGCCTGGCGGGCGCGTGGTGTTCTTCGGTGCGACGCGGGGCAATCCGCCGGTGCTGCCGATGCGCAAGGTCTTCTGGCGGCAACTGACCCTGCTCGGCACGACCATGGGTTCGCCAGCGGACTGGGCCGCGATGCTGGCGTTGGTGGCCGCCCAGCGAATCCGACCCGTGGTCAGCGACGTGTTTTCCATCGACCGGGCCGGCGAAGCCTTCGCGCTGATGGAGCAGGGCGGGCAGTTCGGGAAGATTGTGGTGACGTTGTAATTTTGGATTCTCGCGATGTGGCACGGGTCTCCCGACCCGTGAAAGCCCTGCGGAATTCGTTTCCGCTCAACATGGGTCGGGAGACCCATGCCACGGAGACTGACGGCTCCTCCGTTTTTTGGGATCGGAATTCCCCAATCCAAAATCGAGAATCCAAAATCGAAAACATGAAATCCTCTCACTTTGCCTGCATCATGGCCGGTGGCAGCGGCGAGCGTTTCTGGCCGATGAGCCGGACCCAGACGCCCAAGCACCTGTTGAAGCTGTTCTCGGAACGGACGCTCCTCGAGGAAACGGTCCGCCGGGCGCAGACGACGGTGCCGGCGGACAACATTTTCGTGCTGACGAATGTCACGCAACTCGCGTCGGCCCGGGAAGCGCTCGCGGGGATTCTTCCGCCTGATCAGATTATTGCCGAGCCCGCCAAACGGGACACGGCCCCGGCGGCCGCGCTGGCCACCGCCTTGGTGCGGTCGCGGGGCGGCGATGACGCCACGCTGGCGCTGCTGCCGGCGGACGCGTTCATCGCGGACACGGCGGCCTTTGGGCGGCAGTTGGGTGCGGCGTTGACGCGGGCCGGGACCGGAAACGCGATCCTGACGATCGGCATCAAGCCCGACCATCCGGCCACGGGTTTTGGTTACCTTGAAATGGGCGACACAGTGGCGACGGGCACGGGCGGCGTGGTCCGCGTGGTGAAGCGCTTCGTCGAGAAGCCCGACCTCGCGACCGCAAAGCAGTACGTCGACAGCGGCCGCTTTGCGTGGAACGCCGGGATGTTCTTCTGGCGCGTCGGCGTGTTTCTGGCCGAGGCGGAACGTAACGCCCCCGAACTGGCTGCGTTTGTGCGGAGCTTCCCCGGTGGACGGGAAACCGAGTCGTACCTGGCGAAGAATTTCATCGGTCTGCCGAAGATCTCGGTCGACTACGCGATCATGGAAAAGGCGAGGGCGGTCGAAATGCTGCTGACCGAGTTCGACTGGGACGACGTGGGCCTGTGGACCGCGTTGCCGAAGCACCTCCCGATGGACGCCGCGGGCAACACCGTCCGCGGCGCCGTGCTGACGAACGATGCGACTAACAACATTGCCTTGAGCAATGGACGGCTAATCGCCCTCTGCGGGGTGAAGGATCTCGTCGTCGTCGAGACGGCCGATGCGATCCTCGTGTGTCACCGCGACGCTGTGCAGGACATCAAGAAGATCACGCAGCAGTTGCCGAAGGCACTGCTGTAGGGCCGGCGCCTGCGCCGGCCTTTGCCAATTTGGGACTGCCGGCGAGCGCAGCCCTGTCCTCCACTCGCTGGCACTCGTGGCTATGTGATTGAAAAGCGATCGGGCGAAGCACACTCCGGCCACTCGCTGACGCTCGCAGCCACAACTCACCGTCCGGCATGGTCTCCGTCAGATCCCGGATCAATCGCGGTCCGCGCCGAACACCACGCGGGCCAGAATCATCCCGACCCCCATCGCCGGTACGAACGCGAGCGCCTCCGGGCGCAGCGCACCGAAGTTGACGATCGCCGGGCCCGGACAGATTCCGCTCAGTCCCCAGCCGATTCCGAAGACGATGCTGCCGAGGACCAGCGGGCGGTCGAGTGGCGAGGAATCTGCCTTGGGCAACACGTGGCCAAACCATCCCTGGCCGCCGCTCTGGCGACGCCAGAGAACGAGACCGAGGCCGAAGCTGACGATGGCCCCGCCCATCACGAGGGCCAGCGACGGGTCCCAGTTGCCGGTCACGTCCAGGAAGCCAATTACCCGCGAAGGATCCGTCATGCCGGAGAGACCGAGTCCGGCGCCGAAGAGGGCGCCCGCGAAGAGGAGCGTGAAAAAGTGGATCATGGGGTGGCGCCTCCGATTTGGCGGACCACGAAGACGGTGACCATGGCCGCGCCCATGAAGAGCAGCGTGCCGGCGAAGCCTCGCTTCGACCCGAGCCCGATGCCACAGACGCCGTGGCCGCTGGTGCAGCCGCCGCCCACGCGGGTCCCCACGCCGACGAGCAGGCCGGCCACGATCATTAGCAACAGTGATCCGGACGGACGATACGCGCTTGCGGCCGGCGACAGCCGAAAGACCAGGAGACCGCCGGCGATCATGCCGGCGACAAACACGAGTCGCCAGCCGACTGCGTTTTTCTGGGCCCGGAGAATTTCACTGCACAGCCCGGAGATCCCCGGCGGCACGCCGCTGGCGCCGGCACCGAGCAGGGTGCCAAGACCGATGAGAATTCCGCCGGCCAGAGGGATGAGCGGTTGATCGATGGAAAGCAGAGGCATTCAGGAGGGATGTTCCGGCGCCGGCCCGTGCAGACAAGTGCGAAGCATCAGGTCGCCGGGGTGGTGGGGGCGTTTCACTTTCGTGCGGCTCCCGCCGGGCGCCTGTTCGTAGTTCCGCTTTCAAGCGGAATTTGATCGGATCCTCCTTCCGCTTGAAGGCGGAACTACCAACCGCCTCCCGTGGCAGAAAACTGAGCCAAGCCCGCGGCGGCGATAAGTCGCACCGGGACTTGCCGGGCGTCGGGACGCGGTTCTAACTCCGGCTCCTGCGACGCAACCCCGTACCCCTGCCGCCATGAATCGCCGTCATTTCCTCACTCACACCGCCGGGGCCGTTGCCGCCGGTTCGATGTTTCCCCAATTGGCTTTGGGCGCCGCGGCCACCGGGGCGTCCGTCGCCCCGAGCGCGAAGTATGTACCGCGCCTGACCTCGGGTGTCGTCGTAAAGCCGGGCGAGTTTGTCTTCGCCGCGGCGCACCTCGATCATTCCCACATCAACGGCATGTGCACCTCGTTGATCGAGGCCGGCGCAACGTTGAAGTGGGTCTTCGAACCCAACGCGAAGGCGCTGGCGGATTTCCAGAAGCGGTTTCCCCAGGCCAAGGCCGCGCGTTCGCTCGACGAGATTCTCGCGGACCGCGAGGTGCAGCTGGTCGCCGCGGCCGCGGTGCCGAATGTGCGCGGACCGATCGGGTGCCGGGTGATGGAGGCGGGCAAGGACTACTTTACGGACAAGACGCCGTTCACGACCTCCGCGCAATTCGAGCAGGCCAAGGCGGTCGCGGCGAAGACGGGACGGAAGTACATGGTGTATTTTAGCGAACGGCTGACCTCCGAGGCCGGCCTGTACGCGACTGAGTTGGTGCAGAGTGGCGCGATCGGACGGGTGGTCAGTGTCACCGGCCTCGGGCCGCATCGGCTCGGCCTGCACACGCGCCCGGCCTGGTTCTTTGAACGCGAGAAGTACGGCGGGATCCTGTGCGACATCGGCAGCCACCAGTGCGAGGCGTTCCTGACCTTTGCCAGCGCAACGGATGCCACGGTCGTACATGCGGCGGTGGGCAACTTTGCGAATCCCAAGACGCCCGAACTCGAGGACTTCGGCGAGGCGACCTTTGTCGCGAACAACGGCGCGACGAACCAGATCCGCGTCGATTGGTACACTCCGGACGGGCTGAGCATCTGGGGTGACGGACGGACCTTCATCCTCGGCACGAAGGGCTTCATCGAACTGCGCAAGTACGTCGACCTCGCCCGCGACAAGACGGGGGACCATCTCTTCATCGTCGATGGCGAGAAGGAGCACTATGTCCCCTGCGATGGCCGCGTCGGCTACAAGTTCTTCGGCGAGCTGATCCTCGATTGCCTCAATCGGACCGAGAAGGCGATGACCCAGGCGCATGCCTTCAAGGCGGCCGAGCTCTGCCTCAAGGCCCAGGTCGCGGCGAAGTGGCTGACCTGATCCTCCTCCCATGATCGCCCGAATCTTGTTGGCGTCGTTCTGTTGGCTCGGCTCGGTGTTGGCCGCGTCGGCCGCGGAGCCGGTACCGAAAGACATCTTTCTCCTGATTGGTCAGTCCAACATGGCGGGCCGCGGCGCGGTCGAGCCGCAGGACCAGTTGCCACATCCGCGAATCTTCAAGCTGACCGAGGCGAAGGCCTGGGTGCCGGCGATCGATCCCTTGCATTTCGACAAGCCCACGATCATCGGTGTCGGGCTCGGTTCGAGCTTCGCCCGGGCAGTCGCGGCGGCGGAACCGAATGCGATCATCGGCCTGGTGCCGGCGGCCTTTGGCGGGACCTCGCTCGACGAATGGGCCCCGGACGGAAAACTCTACACGAACGCGATCGAGCGCGCGCGGCTGGCACTCGCCGGGGGCGGCCGGCTGCGCGGCATCCTCTGGCATCAGGGCGAGGCTGACAGCGGCCCGGAAAAGCGGGTGACCTACGCCGCGCGGTTCGCCGGACTCGTGGCACGGTTGCGGGCCGATCTCAACGCCGCCGATGTCCCCATCGTGGTGGGCGAGTTGTTTGCCGGCCGGGAGACCAATGCCCCGATGAATGCCGTGCTGGCCTCGCTGCCGAAATCGGTTGCCCGCTGCGCCAGCGTTTCGTCCCAGGGCCTGGTCGACAAGGGTGACCAGACACATTTCGACGCGCCGTCGCTGCGGGAATTCGGCCGGCGTTACGCCGAGGCCTTCTTCGTGCTGGAGAAAGTTCAGGCGGCGGGGAAGTAATCGATCGCCGGCTGCGCTCCGTGGAGTCGTGGACGGGTCGTGTGATTCGAACGAATGAATGTCGCCCCCGCTTCCCTGGATGGCCTCTGGCAACTGATCCGCGCGGAGTACGACGGGGAAGGTGCGCCCGATTTGGTCGTGCTCAAGACGGTCCTCGAGTTGTCGCGGAACGAATACCGGGTGCAGTTCGACGGCGTGGTGTCCGATCGCGGCAGCTTTGAGATCGCGGGCGGGACCGGGGCGATTCTGATGCACGGCGCGGAAGGTCCGAATGCCGGCCGCACGATCTCCGGGCTGTACCAGCGCGTCGGCGGCGTGTTGCGGATTTGCTACGGCCTCGGGGGCGAGGTGCCCGGGGATTTCAAGACCGCGCCCGGCCAGAACCGATATCTGGCCACCTACCGGCGGGTGGAGGAAGAGTGAGCCGGATCGTTGCAGCAGGAACGGCGGAACGCTGGGATAACATGCTGATGCAGAGTCAAAACTCTACTGCAATGCAGTCGAAATTTTGGTCACCAGTTGGTTGCCATCGGTTGGGGTAGCCCTGCCCGTGAGGGCAGGGACCTCTTCCATGCTCCGCTCCGCTCGATGCCGTCCCGCGTCGGTCCGCGGGGCGGACCAGCGCTGGTGCATTCGAGCCCGGGCGGAGCGGAACTTGAACAGGAAGGCCGGGGAGGTCGGGAAGCTGGGGAACCCGCTCCCTCCAAAACTTCCCGACCTTCCAGTTCAAATCATCTGAACTTCAAGAGCCTGAAGCCAGGAAACCAGGAATCGGCGTCAGCTCAGAACGACAAACTGAGGCTCCGGCTGGAGAGCCGACC
>CAINHV010000523.1 GCA_903848965.1 uncultured Opitutia bacterium
CCCCGGCCTTCCTGTTCAAGTTCTGCTCCGCCCGGGCCCGAATGCGCCAGCGCTGGTCCGCACCGCGGACCGATGCTGGCCCATTCATCCGCTGCCTTGGTTTGTTATCCGCGAGCTCCGTGGCATCCGCGGTCCAGGTCTGGATCGTGCCGCAACGAGACTCGCCGGCTTCGTCCCGCTCGCGAGCTTGCAGCGCGCAGGGCTTGTGTATGCAGTTCCGCATCTTCTGCCCGCCCCACCCCGGATCCTGGCATCCCCGCCAGATCACGGGCCCAACCCCAGACTGCGCTGACACGTTTCATCCCTCCATGTCCCACCCCTCGACTCCTCTCCGCCGCGGCGTTTCGACGTCGCGCCTCACCCACCTCCTCCGCCCCGCCGTGCTCGGCCTGCTGCTGCTCGGAACCGCGACGGCGGCGCTCGCTCAGATGAGGACGAATGTGCCTTACGAGCGAATTCTCAATTCGCAGAGTGAGCCGGGCAACTGGCTGACCTATGGCGGGAATTACTCCGCCCAACGGTATTCGACGTTGACCGAAATCACGCCCGCGAATGTGGCGAACTTGAAGTCCCTCTGGGTCTATCAGCAAGCGGAGACAGTCAAGTGGGAGGTCACGCCTCTGGTGGTCGACGGCGTCATGTATATTAGTGAGCGACCCACGATCGTCACCGCGCTCGACGCCAAGACCGGCCGGCCCCTCTGGACCTATCGCCGGCCCGCCCTGCCCGCCGATGTCCCGATTTGCTGCGGCACGAACAATCGCGGCATCGCGGTTCTCGGCGATGCGATCTATCTCAATACTTTCGATGCGCACCTCGTCTGCATCGACGCCAACACCGGGCAGGAACGCTGGGACAAGGTCGTCATCGATTACCACCTCGGCTATTCGATGACCGGCGCGCCGCTGGCCGTGAAGGACAAGATCATCGTGGGCGTGGCGGGCGGCGAATTCGGCATTCGCGGCTTCATCGAGGCCTTCGACGCCAAGACCGGCGCGAGCGCCTGGCGGTTCTACACCATTCCCGGCAAGGGCGAACCCGGCAACGAGACGTGGGGCCCGGGCGATAGCTGGAAATCCGGTGGTTCCTCCACCTGGGTGACCGGCACGTACGACCCCGCGCTGAATACGCTCTACTGGGGCACGGGCAATCCAGGGCCGGATTACAACGGTGACGATCGTCCCGGCGACAACCTCTACTCCAACGCTGTCGTCGCGCTCGATGCCGACACCGGCAAGTTGAAGTGGCATTTCCAATTCACGCCTCACGACTTGCACGACTGGGACTCCTGTCAGGTTCCGGTGCTGTTCGATCGCATGGTCGACGGCCAGACGCGCAAGATGATGTCGTTCACCAATCGCAACGGGTTCCACTTCGCGCTCGATCGGACCAACGGCAAATTCGTGGCCGGCGAGGCCTATGCCAAGCAGACGTGGGCGAAGGGACTCGACGAGAGTGGCCGGCCCATCGTGCTCCCGAACACCGATCCCACGCCGGAGGGTAACCTCGTTTATCCGGGCTTGGGCGGAAATTCCAACTGGGCCGCCCCGGCCTTCAATCCGCTGACCGGTATGGTCTACGTCAATACGGGCACCGATTTCGGCCAAGTCTACACCAAGACGCCCTGGCCCTACGTGGTCGGTGAGCACTTCGAAAACGGCGGCGGCCGCAACGTCCTCGGCGAACATCCCATCGGCATGCTCAAGGCGATGGACGCCGCGACCGGCAAGACCGTCTGGGATTTCAAGATGAGGAATAAATCCGGTGCCAATGTGATGACCACGATCACCGGCCTCGTCTTCAGCGGAACCGCGGAGGGCGACTTTTATGCGCTCGATGCCCGCAACGGAAAACTGCTCTGGAGCTACTCCGGCGGTCTCCGGATTGGCGGCGGTCCCATCACCTTCCTCGTCGAAGGCAAACAGCGCGTCGCGGTGCCGATTGGCTCCGGCCTGTTTGTCTTTGGGCTGTAATTTCCCACCTGAACTTTCGCATCCATGCACGCTTTCATTTCACCCCGTTTCCTCGGCGCGTTGCTCATCCTCGCGCCCATTTCCCTGCCCGCCCAGGACCACGCCGCCCCCGGCGCCCCCACTGCCCAAGCCAAAGGGCCGGGACGGGGCATGGGCAAGGCCGACGGGCCGGCCGCCGCCACCAAAAAGGGCGGACGTCCCCCGGCCCTCAGCGAAGCGGATCTCGCGACCGACCTGGAGACGATCATCGCGAACTCGAGTGAGCTGGCCAAGGGCCGGAAAATCTTCGAGACGCAGTGCGTAACGTGTCACGGGCCCAAGGGCGAAGGCGAACGAGGCCCCACGCTGGCCCAGCCCAATCTGGCGCGCGCCGCTGACAATCAGACCCTGATGCAGATTGTCACCCGGGGCATTCCCGGCACCGAGATGGTGGGCGGCCGGCTGCGGCCGGGTGAAGCGCCGTTGCTCGCCGCGTATGTGCGCTCCCTCGGGCGGATCCCGATCGAAAAGGTACCGGGCGATCCCGCCAAGGGCGCCGACCTGTTCAAGACCAAGGGCGCGTGTCTGTCATGCCACACGCTCGAAGGCCAGGGTTCGGCGGCCATCGGCCCCGATCTGACGGACATCGGTGCGCGCCGGAGCCCCGCATTCCTGCGGCGGAGCCTCACTGATCCCGCGGCGGACGTCCCACAGTCCTACCAGCCGAACCGCACCGACATCAGCATGCCGCAGAACTTCTCCTTCATTCGCGTCAAGACCAAGGACGGTAAGGAGTTCGCCGGCGTCCGGGTCAACGAAAGCACGCTTTCCGTGCAGTTTCGCGACATGAGCGGTGCCGTCTGGTCTTTCTACAAGGCGGAACTCGCCGAGTTCCACGAGGGCAAGGGTTCGCCAATGCCAATCTACGCGGGGCTCTTTTCGCCCGCCGAAATGGACGACATGATCGCGTATCTGGTCACGCTCCGCGGCAAGCGCCCCTGATGGCGCTGGTTGGGCCGCTTGAGGCATAGCCGCAGGGTCGCTCCCACCACGGGATCGAGCAGGAATTGAACAAGAAGGCCGGGAAGGACGGGAAGAGCGGCGAGCCGCTACTTTTCGAACTTCCCGGCCTTTCTGTTTTTATCCGACTGGGGGGGGTGGCATGGGTCTCCCGACCCATGAATTCCCGACGGTTGATGATACGGTTTTCACGGGTCGGAGACCCGCGCCACGCCCTGAAACCGGCGCGGTGGTGCGTTGGGGCGACAAATTTCGTTCGGATCCTTCTTCGCCGGTCGGCGACCGGCGCCACTCAATCCTTCGTTGAATAAGGGGCGCAGCTTGCTGCACTCCCTTTCCCTCGCTGCCCGTCTAAAGGCGGAACTACGAACCCGAGCCGCCACTCGCTCGCGCTCGCAGCCACAGCCCTCACCACGCGCAAATTCCAGGGATTCCGCGCCGCGGAATCCCCTTAGGTCATCTCCAGACCGCGCATCGTGCCGGTCGAGGTGGCGAACTTGTCCCGCTCGAGACCCATGCGCTGGAGGATGGAGACCATCAGGTTCGCGACCGGGTAATTGCGCTCTGGCGTGGTGTCGAAGGCCAGATGCTGCCCGTGCTTGAAGCCGCCGCCGGCGAAGATCATCGGCATGTTGGTGTTCACGTGCGTGCTGGCGTCGCCGAGGTTCGAGCCGTACAGGACCATGGTGCGGTCGAGGAGCGTCCCCTCGCCTTCCTGGACGCCCTTGAAATCGGCGTAGAGTTTCCCGAGCAGCTTCATGTGCATCGAGTCGAGGGCGTTCAACTGGCCCAGCTTGTCGGGGGCTTTGCCGTGGTGCGACAGGTTGTGATAGCCGTCGGTGATCTTGATGTCGGGAATCCCCTCGAGCGTCGGCGTGTTGACGCTGTCGAGCATCAGCGTGATGGCGCGGGTGGAGTCGGACTGAAACGCGAGTCGCGACAGGTCATACATGACCCGCACCTTTTGCATGTATTGGGCGGGGCTGGCGGGATCGACCGGCTCCTTCGCGTCGACCACGGGCTTGGGTTTCTTCTCCCAGCCCTGCGAGGCATGCAAACGCTGCTCGAGATCGCGGACACTGCTGAAATATTCATCGAGCCGGTCCCGGTCCGCCGCGCCGGCCGCCCGCTGGAGTTCCTGCGCCCGCCCGCCGATGGTATCGAGGATGCTCCGGCCGATCTGCAAGCGGAGGATTTGTGCCTCCACCTCCGTCGGCGATCCCTGGACAAAGAGCTGCTTGAAGACCTCGGCCGCCTTGTCTTCCGGCGGTACCGCCACGCCGGTGGCGGAACAGGACAGGCTCCGGCTGCGGGTGTTGACCGCCAGGGTGATCGACGGAAAGCGCGTGAGCGTCCCAAGCCGCTCGGCGATCAACTGGTCGACGGAAACCGTGTTCCGGAACGAGGCGGAGCTCGGATGGGGCGCGCCGGTCAGAAAGCAAACATCGCCCGGATGGCCGCTATCGACTCCGGCATACGAGACTCCGCTGAAGGCGGTGAAATCGTTGCGGTGCTCCTGCAGCAACGCGAGGTAGGGAGACGGCACGTAGTCTCGGCCGGCACCCTTCGCGAAAAAGTTAGCCGGCACCACGCCGAGGTTGTTGCAGATGGCAAAGAAGCGGCGCGGCTTCGCGCCGGGCGCCAGCGGCGAGTCCGCGGTCGCAGCGGCGCCGAACACCGGCCGCATCGTGTCGAGGAATGGCAGGGCGAGGGCCACCCCGGCACCGCGCAGAAAATGACGGCGCGACATCGGGGTGCGGGTCGCGATGAAGGGGGCGGGCGCGGAGTGATTCGTTTTCATGGGGTAAAAATTTTGGGGCGTATCGGGGCGGCTTACTTCTGCAGGAAAAGTTCACTCTGAATCAATCCATGCACGAGGCTGCGCACGCCGTACTGGCTGGCCTTGGTGCCTTGGACGATTTGCTCGACGACGGTCCGATCGCTGAAGCGCTCGGAGGCTCCCGTGGCGAAGACCAGGAGCTGACGCGTGAGATTGCGGGCGAGTTGGGCCTCGTCCTGCAGCAACAGGCGCTTCATGTCCCGCACATCCGAAAAAGCACGCCCGTCGGCCAGATGGCCCGCGGCATCGACCGGCAGCGCGAGGCGGAAGGTCAGCGGCGCGCCGTTCTTTCCGAATTGGCCGATCGTGTCGTACAACTCCGCCGGCGAGGAGCTGCGATAGCGATCGCGCCAGGCTCCCATCACATCGAAGTTCTCGAGGGCAAAACCGGGCGGGTCGATCTTGCGGTGGCACACGGCGCAGCTCTCGTCGGCCCGGTGCTTGTCGAGTTGCTGGCGGATTGTCACCGCTCCGCGGAGGTCGGGTTCGACGGCCGGCACGGAGGCGGGCGGCGGTGGCATGGTGAAGCCGACGATCCGTTCCATGATCCACTTGCCGCGCACCACCGGGGACGTCGTGGTCCCATTCGCGGTGACCTTGAGCACGCTCGCCTGGGTCATGAATCCGCCGCGCGGGCTCTCGGCCGGCAGGGAAACACGCTGCATCGCCACGCCGTTCACCCCGGGGATTCCGTAATGCACCGCCAGGCGCTCGTTCAGGAAGGTGAAGTCAGAATCGACCAGGTGGCGGGCCGGGAGGTCGCGCTGCAGCAAGTCGGCAAAATATAACCGGGACTCGTCACCCGCGGCCTCGGTGAGCGCATCGTCGAGATAGTAATCGTTGTAGAGCGTCTCGGATGGCGTCGAGTCCTCCATTTTTCGCAGGTCGAGCCAGTAATCGAGAAAGGCTGAGACGAACCGGCCGGCTTTCGGATCCGCGAGCAAACGGTCCGTCTCCGCGCGGAGCACCTCCGGGCGATGCAATTCGCCGCGGGCCGCCCGCTGCCGCAGGGCGTCGTCCGGGGGCGAGTTCCACAGGAAGAGCGCGAGACGTGTGGCCAGCGCGTGGTCATCGAGCGGGCCCTTGGGTTCGTCAACGAAGACGAAATCCGGCGATGCCAGAACCGCAGTATACGTTGCGCTCAGCGCGCTGGCGAAGCCGATTCCGGCCTGCATGCTCTGCTGGAACAGGGCCAGGTAACGCTGCGTTTCCTTTTCCTCCACCGGACGCCGAAACGCGCGCGGCAGGAATCCGCGCAGCAGGCGCTCGCCGTCCGCCGCGGGGTTGGCCGTATCGACCTCCACCTTCGCCGGGACCAGCGCCGCGAAACCACGACCGCCGCCGCCCCGCCGCCCGGCGGGAGCCAGGTTGACCAATTGGATCGCCACGCCGGGCGCGTCATCAGCCGTTTTCTTCATCTGCAGATCACCGAAGAGCAGCCGGTAACCGGCGCGCGACGAATCGTCATAGAGCGGGCCCTCAACTTCCATCCAGCGAAACGCGACCGCCGGCACTCCGTCCCGTTGCGACAGCGGATTCGTCCAACCGCGCGGCACCGGCCGGCTGCGGAAGAAGCGCGTGGAATCGGTCGTGATGGTCTGGCTCCCGTGCAGCCACACTTCATCGAGTTGGTACACGCCGGGCTCGGGAGTAAGATCGAAACTTCCCAGCCGGGCTCCGGTCAGGCCCCGGGAGTAGACGTTGATGGGCTCATCGCGTCGGCCGGCGGAGACCAAATCATAGTTAGCAGAATGCCATTTCGGAACGTTCGACCGCGTCCGCGCGATCGCATCCATGCCGTCCCACTCGGGCCCGCGGGAGGAACCTTCGGCGCCGACCCATAAGGTGTAGCCGCTGAAGCGAAGCCGGTACTTGCCGGTCGCCGGGGCGCGGAAGGTGGTCCAGGCCGTCGGAAACGCCTCGTAATTGCTCGCCACCCATCCGACCGCCTCGAGTTCACGGGTCGCGGGATCGCTCTCGCCCACGGTGATGGGGGACTTGCGCCGGATGACGTCCGGCTGGGCGCTCTGGCCGAGGACGGGAAACTTCATCCGCTCGGGATGGCCGAGGAGCTGCTCGCTGGGATTGAAGACTGTGAGCCCCGGGGTTTCACGGGCATAGTAGCGCGTCTTCGTCGTCTCGGGCCGGACAAATTCCACGGCCATGACCGCACTGATCGCGTTCTCGGCGGCGTTCATGTACTGCTTCATGTGCACGAACGACACGCCCAGCGCGTCGCTCGACTTGTTGAACCGGCTGCTCTCGCCGTCCTCGGGCAGCTTGCCTCTGACCTCGAGCCACGGCGCCTGAAAGAGATCGCGGACGGCGTTCTCGTATTCCGATCGATTGAGCCGGCGCTGCCGCGCGCGGCCGTCGCGGGTCACGGCGACCTGATCCGCCGCCACCAGCGATTGGGCGAGCCCGCTCACGAACGCATTTAGCTCGGTGGCCTCCGGCCGCCGTTTTTCCTTTGGCGGCATTTCCCCGGACTGCACGCGATCGTGCACCTTGACCCAGGTCAGGAAACTGGCCGGGTCTGCGGGAGAATAGGTGAGCGTCGTCAGATCGAGGCCGCCCTCCTTGTCGACATCGTTGTGGCAGCTCGAACAGTGGCGGTCGGTGAACGCGAGGACGTCGTCCGCCGGACCAGCGCCGCGGCCGAGTCCGACCACGGCAAAGGCAAAGGCCGCGGCGACGCACCGGCGAACGTGGCGGTTCGGCAAGCGATGAGGGGCTTCCATAGGGGTGCCGAAGAGTGAAGGATGTACGGTCGGGAAGTCCAGCTACGGCCAGAGATGGGCCACAAAAAGTCATGGCGCGGCGGAGCCGAAAAAAGTTGGAGGGTCGAGCTCCGCCGAGGCCGCTCTTGACTCGTTCAATGATCCGGCTCTGGCGGAGCTCGACCCTCCCTGAAATCCTCCCGGCAACGAGCGATCCGACTATGCGTTCAGCAGTGCAGCCGTGGTTGGTAGTTCCACCTTCAGGCGGTGCTTGGCGCGCTTTCGTTCCGCCTGAAGGCGGGACTACGAACAAGCAGCCGGCCGGTCCTAAACCGCGGGCCCTAACCACCGTTGTCGCGGGACTGCCGGTCCCGGCTTGAGCGGCCGGTCGATCCGGCCCAAAGGTCTCTCATGCCCCTCTTCCCCGGACTGTGCGTCAGGTTGTTTCACGGATTGATCCTTTCCCTGACGGTGTCCGCCGGTGCCTGGGCCGCCGCGCCCAA
Source organism: uncultured Opitutia bacterium (assembly GCA_903848965.1). GTDB lineage: Bacteria > Verrucomicrobiota > Verrucomicrobiia > Opitutales > Opitutaceae > ER46. The sequence continues at coordinate 8,036 of CAINHV010000523.1, forward strand.
TATTCTCCTGGTCATGGCCGACGATCAGTCCTGGCCGCACGCGGGTACCTACGGCGATCGCACGGTCCAGACGCCGGTCTTCGATCGCATCGCCCGCGAGGGCGTGTTGTTCACCCACGGCTTTTGCCCGGCTTCGCAATGCAGTCCGTCGCGCGCCGCGCTGCTGACGGGCCGCAACATCTGGCAGCTCGAGGAGGCCGGCCAGATGTCGAGCACCTTCCCGGCGAAGTTCACGACGTACACGGATGTCCTGCGGGCCAAGGGCTATCATGTGGGCTACACGGGCAAGCCGTGGGGGCCGGGCAACTGGCAGGCCGGCGGTCGGACGACCGATCCGGTCGGCGAGGAGTATAATCAGAAGAAACTCACCCCGCCCTCCAAGTTCATCAGCGATGTCGACTACGCGGAGAACTTCCGCGCCTTCCTCGCCCGCCGGCCGGCCGGGGCACCGTTTCATTTCTGGTTCGGGTCCAACGAACCGCACCGCGATTACGATCCCGACTCCGGCGTCCGGTCCGGCAAGCGCACCGCCGACGTGACGGTCCCGCCGTACTTTCCGGACGACGAGATCGTCCGGCGCGATCTGCTCGATTACAAATTCGAGATCGACTGGTTCGACCGCCAGCTCGGCCGGATCGTGGACGTGCTCCGGGAAACCGGGGAACTGGAGAACACGATCATCATCATCACCGCCGACAACGGCATGCCCTTCGACCGCGCGAAGGCGAGTCTCTACGAAGGCGGCACGCGCGTGCCGCTGGCGATTCGCTGGGGCGGCAAGATTCCCGGCGGTCGAGTCGTCGACGACCTCGTCAGCCTGATCGACGTGGCCCCGACGGTCCTCGCCGCGTCAGGACTCGAGGCGCTGCCGGGCACGACGGGCCGGAGCCTGCTGCCGTTGTTGACCTCCACGCGCACGACAGAGCCGGGTCGCGACTTCGTGCTGCTGGGGAAGGAACGTCACAACTACGCCCGCCCGGACAATCTCGGCTACCCCACCCGCGCGATCCGGACGCGGGAACATCTCTACATCCGGAACTTCAAGCCCGACCGCTGGCCGATTGGCGATCCGCCCTACTACTGGTGTCACACGAAGATGACGAATCCGACCAAGGACTTCGTCCTGCGCGACCTGACCGCGGCGAAGATGACCTACTTCTACGACCTCATCTATGCCAAACGGCCGGCCGAGGAGCTCTACGATTTGAAGACCGACGGCGACTGCATCCACAACCTGGCGACGGACTCCCGGTTCGCCACGGTCCGGCAGGAACTGGCCGCGAAGCTCGATCGCCTCCTGCTGGAGCAGAAGGACCCGCGCATGCTTGGAGAGGGCGACATCTTCGAGGGCTATCCCTATTATCAGAAGCTCCCGGAGAAAGGCTTCCCCGGCTTCTTCGAGTACGGAAAGTACAATCCGAAATTCACGAAGGGGAAGTAATGGGTTTGGGCGTTCGCGCCGAAACCCGGTTGAACCACCGAGGCACCGAGGACACCGAGAAGACCAGGCTGGGATTTTTTTGCCCCTCTTTCATTACCGTATTGGCGAGTCGCTCATTCCAGGAGGATTCTATGGAGGGCCGAGCTC
>CAINHV010000524.1 GCA_903848965.1 uncultured Opitutia bacterium
GCGTCGCCACCGAACTCGTCAATACGACGAAGCGCTACTTCGAGCAAAAGGGCGTGAAGGTGGAAGTGGAGTTTTCCTGGGGCGCGACCGAGGTGAAAGTGCCGGATCTCGTCGATGCCATCGTGGACATCACCGAGACGGGCAGTTCGCTGCGGGCGAACAACCTGCGGATTGTCGACACGCTCCTCGAGACCAACACCAAGCTCATTGCCAACAAGGCGAGCTGGGCGAACCCGGAGAAGCGGCGGAAGATCGAGACGATTGCGTTGCTGCTGCGCGGAGCGCTCGAGGCGGAATCGAAGGTGGGGCTGAAAATGAACCTGCCGCGCCGATCGCTCGAAGCCGTGGTACAGGCGCTCCCCGCCCTGCGCAACCCGACCATTTCCCAGCTCAGCAGTCCCGATTGGGTCGCGCTCGAGACCATCATCGACGAGAGCGTCGTCCGGGAAATCATTCCCCAACTCAAGGCGCTCGGCGCCGAGGGCATTGTGGAGTACCCGCTGAACAAAGTGGTTTATTGATTTTCGATTTTGGATTGGAGTCAGCCGGCGTGGCCCCGATGGGTTCGGAGTAATTTCCCGGTGGAGTCTCCGGCGGGTCTGAGCACGGTTTTGCCCATGAGATGGAGAGTCAGGGAATCGAAAATCGAGAATCCAAAATCAAAAATCCAGATGTCCACGGTCACCCTCGGCCTGTTGCAGCATGCGTGTTCCCCCAGCCCGGCGGAGAACCTGAAGAAGACACTGGCCCTGGTCGCCAAGGCCGCGCGGCGGGGGGCGAACATCATCTGCACGCAGGAGTTGTTTCGTTCCCAATATTTCTGCCAGAAAGAGGACTACGACTCCTTCAAGCTGGCGGAGCCCATCCCGGGTCCCACGACGAAGGCGTTCCAGGCGCTGGCCAAGAAGCACGGCTGCGTGATCATTGCGTCGCTCTTCGAGAAGCGGGCGGCAGGCCTTTATCACAACACCGCCGTGGTGATTGACGCGGACGGTGCTCTCCTCGGGAAGTACCGGAAAATGCACATTCCGGATGACCCGGCCTACTACGAGAAATTCTATTTTACGCCGGGCGACACCGGATTTCGCGCGTGGGACACGAAGTTTGGCCGGATCGGTGTCCTGATTTGCTGGGATCAATGGTATCCCGAGGCGGCGCGGCTCACCGCGATGCAGGGCGCTGAAATCCTCTTTTACCCGACCGCCATCGGCTGGCATCCGGCCGAGAAGTCGACGCAGGGCATCAAGCAGCACGGGGCCTGGGAAACCGTCCAGCGCGGGCACGCCGTCGCCAATGGTTGTTACGTGGCGGCCGTGAACCGCATCGGGATGGAGAAGCCCGCCGGCGATCCGGGTCTCGAGTTCTGGGGCCAGAGTTTCGTCGCGGGAACGAGCGGGGAGTTGCTCGCGAAGGCCAGTTCCGATCGCGAGGAAATCCTGATCGTGCCCGTCGATCTCGACCATATCGATGCCACCCGGACCCATTGGCCTTTCCTGCGCGACCGCCGGATCGATGCCTACGGCGATCTCACGAAGCGTTTCAGCGACTAAGGGGGAATCGCGGACGCGATTCCCTAGGCCCCGCGCGGCGCGGGGCGTTCATTCCGATGGCCCAATCGAAAATCGAGAATCCAAAGTCGAAAATTGCGACGCCGCGGGCGTTGGGTTTTCGATGCCCGCGGAGTGGGAGCGGCAGGCGTCTTCGTAGAAGAAGATACCGCCCGTGCTGCTGCTGCTACTCCATCCGTCATAC
>CAINHV010000525.1 GCA_903848965.1 uncultured Opitutia bacterium
AGAGCGCCTTGTGGCCGCGGGCGTAGCGCGTGGCCTCGAAGGTGGCGAGGGAGCCGTTGGTGAACCGGGCGAGAAAGGCGCTGGCGTCGTCGATTCCGACCTTCTGCTTCTTGCCGGTGAGCGCGTGTTTCCGCTCCTTGACGAAGGTCTCGGTCATGGCCGTGACGGTGTCGATGCCACCATTGAGCCAGAGCGCGGTGTCGATGCAGTGGGCGAGGAGATCGCCGGTGACGCCGCTGCCGGCGACGGACGCGTCCAATCGCCAGGTTCCGGGACCGCCCTGCGGCACGTCGGCCGAGATGGTCCAGTCCTGGAGAAACTTCGCGCGGTAGTGGAAAATCTTCCCCAGCTTGCCCTCGTCGATCAGTTGCTTCGCGAGGGTGACGGCCGGTATCCGCCGGTAGTTGTACCAAACCATATTCGGCACCTTGGCGGCTTCGACGGCTTTGGTCATCTTCGCGGCTTCCGCGGCGTTCATCGCGAGCGGCTTTTCGCAGAGGATCATCTTGCCGGCCTTGGCGGCGGCGATGGCGATCTCGGCGTGGACATTGTTGGGCGCGGCGATGTCGATCAGGTCGATGTCCTTCCGGGCGATCAGCTTCTTCCAGTCGGTCTCGATCGACTCATAGCCCCACGTGTCGGCAAACGCCTGGGTCTTGGTGGCGTCGCGGCCGCAGGCGGCCTTGAGGACGAGGCGGTGGTTGCTCGGGAAGAAATTCGCGACCTTGCGAAACGCGTTGGAGTGGGCGCGGCCCATGAAGCCGTAGCCGATCGTACCAATGTTAATGGATTTCATAGGGGAACCGAAATCTGCTTCGGAAATGGAGGGCGTAATTTTGGATTCTCGATTTTCGATTGGTTCGGGCGAAGGACTTTCGGGGGTTTCGATTCGTCGATGGGGTCGCATTTGCGCTGGATCCGGCGATCGTTCCGCCGGGGTTTCCTCAGAAATCCAAAATCGAGAATCGAAAATCGAAAATGGCCGGCCGTCACGCCGCCCAGCCGTGATTATTCCGCACCTCGATCATGCCGGCCAAAACGTCGTTCCACGTCTGCTGATTGAGCATGACCTTGTTGGAGAACATGCAGCCGTCCCAGCAGATGTGCTTCATTTTCTTCGTGACCTTGCCCTTGTCGTCGCGGAGCCAGTAGCCGGAGTCGCGCGTGATGTTCAGCTTGCCCTTCGGATCGCCGATCAGGCAGTGGCGGCCGGTCTTCTCGTGGGAACCGGAGCCGTAGGCGGTGCCGTCGTTCTGGGCGACATGGAAGTCGATCGTCCACGGACGCATCGCCTTGGTGAGCTTGGTCATCGCCTGGTGGAACGCGCCGGGCTCCCAGTGGAAATCCTTCGGGACGATGCGATGCTGCTCGGCGTTGGCGCCGAGGATGTAGAGGTGGGTGTGAGACATGTCGGCCTGGAAGCCGACGACCTTGGGCATGGCCACCTCCTCGAGCAGGTTCACCATATTCTTCCAGCTGTGCATGCCGGCCCAGCAAATCTCGCCTTCGGCCGCGAGCCGCTCGCCGTGGTCCTTCGCAATCCTGCCCGCTTCGCGGAAGGTCTTCGCGATCGTCTTGGTGTTGCCCTTCGGATCCGCGTCCCAGTCCTTGACGCTTGCCGCGCTGTCGATTCGGACGATGCCGTAGGGCCGCGCGCCGAATTCGCGGAGTTTCTGGGCAATGCGGACGGACTTGCGGACGCAGTCGATCCAGCCGGCGCGCTTGGCGTCATCGCCCATCGCGTTGCCGAAGAACCAGACCGGCGCCACGAGCGAGCCGATGGCGAGTCCGCGGCCGCGGATTTTGTCAGCGAGGGCCTTGAGTCCGTCGTCGGAGATGTTGATGTCGAGATGCGGGCTGCCGAGGAAGAGGTCGACGCCGTCGAACTTCACGCCGTTGACCTCGGCCTTCGCCGTGAGATCGAGCATCTGGTCGAGCGCGAGATCGGGCTCCGTGCCACCCATGCTCTTCTTGCCGACCAGGCCGGGCCACATCGCGTTATGCAGTTTGGGATAATTGTTCTGCGGCATAGGAATCCAGGGTTGTACGGGGGGAGGGGAGGGGAAGGCGGTCACGGAAAACGACGCGCCCGCCGTGCGAACGCGCCAATTCGACGGAAGAGTGTCAAGAGCCAAGACCGGCCATGGGCGCCGGGCGCCCGTGGCCGATACCGATACCCGGATCACTGGCGGTGTTATGCTCCAGAGCAACGCCCAGCCCGTGGTCGTCGGCGGACTCAGCCAGTTGCGGTTCGTCGATGGCACGACCTCGCACAATGTCCGGCACGCCGCGCAAGTTAACCGCGCGCGTCTCGAACAGGCCGGGGTGGATGTGACCACGCAGGTTGTGGTCAACCCCACGCCGTGACCTTGAATTCCTAAGCCAAAGGCCGCCGCTCACCCAGCGGCCTTTTTTGTGTCCGCGCTTCGGGACCGGGGTTCTCGGGCATGCCGTAGCCCGGATACTTAACGGTACTCATGACAAGACCCCAACATGCGGTCGCCGCCGCTGAGAGTGGCGCCGGTCGGAGACTGGCGCTACGGGCT
>CAINHV010000526.1 GCA_903848965.1 uncultured Opitutia bacterium
GCGGGCGCACGGCGAAGGGCTTCGCGGCCTCGGCGAGTTGTCACCTCACTCGCAGGGTTATGCCGTCAGGGACGCGACTTTCGCCGAGGTCCTCGCCCTGGCGGCGGATTTGGGGATGCCCGTTAATCTCCACGTGACGGATCCAGATAGTCGTCCGTTTCCCGGGCGGGTAGACACGCCGGGCGCCGACTTCCTCTGGCTGGCACGTCAGTTCCCACGGACCAATTTCATCTTCGCGCACTGGGGTGGCCTGCTGCCACTGCGTGAGCCGGCCTTTCACGCCCTGCCTAATGTTTACTACGACACCGCGGCCTCACCGCTCCTGTACGATGCGGGTGTTTGGGCGCGGGCGACTTCCGCGATCGGAGCATCGAAGGTGATCTTCGGTTCGGATTATCCGCTCAACCTGTACCCGAAACTCGACGAGGTTCCGGGCCTGGTTCGCCTCGCCGACGAGGCGCGCGCCGCCGGCATGGGGCAGTCCGTCATGAGCGAAACGGTTGCGCGTTTGCTGCGACTTCCTCCGTCCCTTTAGCGGCGCAGCTTGCTGCGCCCTCTCCGGCCATCCGGGATCGCCTCAACAGCGTCCCAATACCCAGTTAACCACGGGACTCTGCGGTGAATTGACGATGATCTGCAGCCCGGTGGTTAGACCGGAGGGCAGCGTCACCGGCACAGTGAGGACCGGCAGTCCGCCGATGCTGGCAGGCGCATTGAGTGTCAGGATCCGCATGCGATTTTCGAAGGTGCATTCGGCCTTGGTCATCGCCGGGAACGGCGTGGCGGCGAGGATGAGAAAGTCGTAGGTCAGGAAAAATTTCGTCCACAACATCCGGATCGTCGCGAGGCCCAGATCGGCGTCGGCGATCTGGGCCGGCGTGATGGAGCGAACCCGCGTGAGCCGCTGCCAGACGTTGGGGTCGTATCGATCCTGGCACTTTTCGGCCCAGCCCTGATGGACCTCCCAGGCCTCGATCGCGGTGATGGTGTTGTAGCTGTCGCGGGCCGGGCCAAAGCCATGGAGGAGATCGTCGCGGACGAAGGGTTCGGCGGGCTCGGCAAAAGGGCTGGCGGCTTGGTGACACGCCGTCGCGACGTCGGGATCGAGGCCCGGCATTTCCAGGTAACAGCCTCGCGGCTCGCGCTGGCTTGTGCGCAAGCCGACGAGAGCTCCGATCGCCGTGCGCATGTCGGGCGCATTGTCCGTGAACCAGCCGGCGGTGTCGAAGGTCGTGGCGAGGCCGAGCGCGTCGCTGATCCAGGGATCCCGCGGCATGAGGCGGAAGCCATAGATTCCGCAGAACGCTGCGGGTAATCGGACCGAACAGCCGGTGTCACTGCCGAGGGCGAGGGGAGCGATGCCGGCGGCCACGACCGCCGCCGAGCCACTGCTGGATCCTCCCGTGGTGCGACCCGGCGCGCGGGGACTCTCGCAGTCGCCATACGTTGGGTTCTCGCCGGTCACGCCGTACGCAAACTCATGCATCTGCGTTTTGCCCGCGAGCACGGCACCGGTGGCCTTCGTGGCCTTGACGAAGGCGCCATCGACGGCGCGGGTGAGGCGGACTTCAGGGAGGAAGGCTGAACCTCCAAAGGTCGGCACGCCACCGACGTCGAAGAGGTCCTTGGCGAAAAATGGAATGCGTTCGAGCGGGGAGCCTGGTGCCGCTCCGGCAAAGTCGGCCGCGATTTCCGATTCGGGCCGCAGGAAGGCCACGACGGCACGTTGCTGCACGGATGACAACCGGCTGCGAACGCGCTGATGGATTTCGCGCGCGGCGGCGGCGGGGGCAAGTTCCTGCCACTGGGCAAAGGTCATGGGGCAGGATTTCCGGCGTCGGTGGCGGGAGGCAATCCTTGTGTTCGGCAAGGCGGGCCAGCACGCCCGGGCCGCCCGACACCTTTCAGTTCCCGAACGGGCGTTGTTGAAGCGCCGCCACTGCCTGAGCCTGCCGACCCGACCTCAGGAGAGCTTCTTCAACAGCACCTTGGCGTTGCGGCCACTGTCCTCGTAAAGCTTGAGTCGGGCGTCGGGCAGCACGTCCTTGGTCGTCTCCTCGAAGCCGACGACATTGGTGAAGAACCCGAAGCTCTGGGTCGAAAGGGCGATCACCTGCGTCGCGCCGCGCTCCTTGGCGACCATGCAGGCATAATCGACCATTTTTTTGCCGATGCCGCGGTTGTGGTAGAACGGGACGACGTAGAGTGATCCGACTTCCGCGGTCTGCGGCTTGTCCGGATAGAAGTAGAGCGTGACGCAGGCGATGATGTTCTCGTCGACCTCGAAGACGAAGAACTGATCGATGTTCTTTTCGATCGCCTGCTGTGAACGATGCACGAGTTCCTCGCGCCGGACGGCATTGCGAGTGAGGTTGTAGATGAGGCGAACATCGCCTTTGCGAGCCTTGCGGATTTGCTGGTAGTCGTTGCCATAGACCAGCGAACCCACGCCCTCGCTGGAGAAAATTTCGTTCAGAAGACCGTCGAAGACCCGGCCATCGAGGATGTGAACGCGCGGGGTACCGGTCTCGATGGCCTTCACCGCATGCGCGGCCTTGCTGCGGTTGCTGGCCGCAATGCGCTCGGGCTCGTCCTTCAGAATCTTGCGCAGGGCATCGATGGAAATTTCGCGACGCACGCGTTCGTCGATCTCGAGGCCCAGCGCGGGCGCCAGGTAAATTATCTTCGTGGCGTGGAGCGCCTCGGCGAGTTCAGCGGCGAGCAGGTCGGAGTTGACCCGCAGCGATTTGCCGTCCGGCCCAAAGCCAATGGGCGAGACGATGGGGACCACCTGACGATCGATGAGGTCGCTGAGGAAATCCTTGTCGATCCGCTCCACCTTGCCAGTGAACTGCTGATCGATGCCCTTGATGATGCCGGTGGGGAGCGCTCGCACGGCGTTGGTGATCGCACACTTCAGGCCGTTCTGCGTCAGCCCCTCGACCAGCGCATGGGAAACCCGGGAGGACGCGCGGATCGCGAGATCGAGCGTGGCGGCGTCGGTCGTGCCGGTGCCGTCAAAATTGGTGATCGGGATGTTTCGCGCGGTCGAGAGTTCGAGGA
>CAINHV010000527.1 GCA_903848965.1 uncultured Opitutia bacterium
ATGATGATGCCGCTGATGATGTTGCTGACGTTGATGATGATGCTGGCTGACGATGGTAATGCTGTTGACGTTGTTGAGCGCCTCGAGCGTGATGCCGCAGGTGAACGCGGCATCGCCGCACAGCGCGACGACGTGCTCGTTCGTGCCGCGGAGATCGCGGGCCGTGGCCATGCCGAGGGCGGCGGAGAGGGCGGTGCCGGCATGACCCGCGCCGAACGGATCGTGGGGGCTCTCGGGCCGGTAGAGAAAACCGCTGGCGCCGCCGGACTGCCGGAGCTTGCGGAAGAACTCGCCGCCGCGGCCGGTTAGCAGCTTGTGGACGTAACTTTGGTGGGCGACGTCGAAGACGAAGCGATCCGTGGGCGAATCGAAGACCCGGTGCAGGGCGAGCGTCAGTTCGACCACCCCCAAATTGGGGCCAATGTGACCGCCGTTGCGGGCGGTGACGGCAATCAGTTCTTCGCGAATTTCCTGGGCCAGTTGCGGGAGCTGCGCCGGCTCGAGGGCCTTGACGTCAGCTGGGCCACGAATACCGGCGAGGAGCCGGGCGGAGCCCGGAGTGGGAAAATCTTTCATCTGGTAAGGGTCGAAACGTAAGCCAGCGGCTCAGGCTTCGCGCTCCGGCGCGAAGGGTTCGAAGGCGACGCGGCCGTCCTTCTGCTTCTTGAGCTGATCGATTTTCAGCTCGGCATCCTTCAGGCGCGTCTCGCACACCTTGAGCAACTTGCTCCCTTGCTCGAATTTTGCGAGCAGTTCGGCGAGCGGCACGTCGCCCGATTCCATCGATTCCACGATGGTCTCAAGCTGGCCGAGGGCCTCCTCGAAGGATACTTTGGCGTCATTGGCTTCCACAGTCGCAGAGGATGCGCCGCAAGACCCGCATTTCAAACCATCTTTGGACTGGCGCACCATGGCATTTCGCATGGATTGAGGCGATGTCACTGATTTTGTGGTTTGTGGCGGCGCTGATGGCCTTGCGGTTGGTGGCCGAGGAAATTCTCTCCGCGCTCAATCGGGCCGAGGTGAGGCGGCATGCGGACAGCCCGCCGCCCGCCGCCGCGGCCATCATGGATCGCGAGACCTACGCCAAGTCCGTCGCGTACACGCTTGCGAAGTCGCGCTTCGGCGGGCTGACCGGCTTCGTGGACGTGGTAGTGCTGGCCGCGGTGCTCTTCAGCGGTGTGCTGCCCGCCCTCTATGCCCGCGTCGGCGGGTGGGGCGCGGTCGGAGCGGTGTGGGACGACGCCGTCTTCGTGCTCCTCGCCGGCGTGCTGCTCAGCCTGCCCGCGCTGCCCTTCGAGTGGTGGGAACAGTTCCGGCTGGAGGAGAGATTCGGATTCAACAAGAGCACGATCGGCCTGTGGCTCACGGACAAGGTCAAGGGCACGGTCCTGACCTTTGCGATCGGTTTTCCGCTCCTCTGGGCGCTGCTCGCCGTCGTGCGCGGGGCCGGTGACGCGTGGTGGCTGTGGGGCTTCGGCCTCGTCTTCGCATTTCAGCTCCTGATGTTGATTCTCTACCCGAAGCTGATCCTGCCGCTCTTCAACAAGCTGACCCCGCTGCCGGAGGGCGAGTTGCGCACCCGGCTGCTGGCGCTCGGCGATCGCACGGGCTTCGAGGCGAAGACCATTGAGGTCATCGACGGTTCGAAGCGGTCCGGCCACTCCAACGCCTACTTCACCGGTTTCGGCCGCTTTCGCCGGATTGTGCTCTTCGACACGCTGATCGCCCAGCTCACCCCCGAGGAACTCGAGGCCGTGCTGGCGCATGAGATCGGCCACTACCGCCGCGGTCACATCCCGCGGATGATTGCGCTCTCGGCCGTGATGATGCTCGCGGGTTTCGCGGCGCTGGCCTGGCTGGCCCGGAGTCCCTGGTTCAATGAGGCCTTCGGGTTTCCGGTGGGCGAGATGGCCCCGGCCTTTCTGCTATTCGGACTGTTGAGCGGGCTCGTGACCTTCTGGTTCTCGCCGCTGCTCAACCTGCTGTCGCGCCGGCACGAATACGAGGCGGACGACTTTGCCCGGGCGGCGATGGGCGGGCCGACCGCGATGATCGGCGCGCTGTGCAAGCTGGCGCAGAAGAACCTGACCAACCTCACGCCCCATCCGTGGTTCAGCGGGTTTCACTATTCGCACCCGACCCTGGTCGAACGCGAGCGGGCGCTGGCGAAAGCCGGTTGAGCGAGGGCCCGCGCACGGCGGCGACGACGATGAGAACGGCCGGCAGGCAGGCGAGGACAGCCCGACGGCTGGGCTGGGTTTGCTGGCTCCAGTTGATCGTTTCCCTGCACGCGGGATCACTGACGGTCGCGACGTATAATGTGGAGAACTACGGGCCGGCGGATCGCATGACCGAGGAGGGCTATCGACCGGCCTACCCGAAGCCGGAGCGCGAGAAACAGGCTTTGCGGAAGGTCCTGCGGGCGCTCAACGCCGACGTGCTCGTGCTGCAGGAGATGGGGAACCAGGCGCATCTCGAGGAACTGCGCCGCGATCTGAAGGCCGGCGGCCTCGACTATTTCCACCACGCGCTCGCCCTCGCTGCCGACACGGACCGTCACGTGGCCATTCTCTCGAAGCTTCCGCTCAAATCGGTCCGGACGCACGCCGATCTGGAATTCGCCTATTTCGGCGGCCGGGAAAAGGTGAAGCGCGGGCTGCTTGAGGCGACGGTCGCGGTGGAGGGCGGTGACATCACGATCTTCGGCGTGCATCTCAAGAGCCGGTTCACGGATCGGCCGGACGACCCGCAGTCGGCCTTGCGCCGGGCCGGCGAAGCGACCGCCGTCCGCGATCGCATGCTCCAACGATTTCCGCGACCGGCCGAATCGCGTTTCATCCTGCTCGGCGATTGCAACGATGCGAAACCCAACCGCCCGATCGTGGCGTTGCAGCGTCGCGGCAAGACGGAGATCGCGGTGTTGCTGCCCGGGGCGGACTCCCGCGGCGAAACGTGGAGTCATCACTACCAGCGCGAGGATAGTTATTCACGCGTGGATCACGTCCTGGTCTCGCCGGGCCTGCGTGCTGCCGTGCGCGGCGGGGCGGCCACGATTTATGATGGCCCCGGCGTCGCAGAGGCGAGCGATCACCGGCCAGTGATCGTGGTGATCGAGACGGGGACGCTGGGCACGAAGCCGGAGCGCTGAGTCTGTTGGTCGTAGGATTGGCCGGCTCTTGTTCGTAGTGCCGCCATCAGGCGGAACAAAAGCGCGCCAAGCACCGCCTGAAGGCGGAACTACCAACCCTCCACGCGCTGGCGCTCGTGGCTACGTCAATGGCGACGCCACGAATATCACTCTTTGACGAATACGAGCGTCCCGAAGCGCACCGGGTTGTGGGGATTCGGGCGGGGCTGGAGGGTGTCCGACCACACGCTCAGCCGGCGATGGGGCTCGGTGCCATCCCAGCGGTTCAAGTTTGCGGTCCACTCCGTGCCGGCGGTCGCCGGCTTGTTGCCCGCCAGCTCCGCCAACGCGACGAGCGGGATGGCAACCTCAAGCGTCCAACCCTGATCGGTGTCGGAGGTGAGGTTGAGCGAGCCCCGCAGATGGGAGGCGAGCTTCGCGCCGCGGAGGTCATGGGTCTTCACGAGCGCGTGGGGAAAAACGTAAAGGTAGTCGTAGAGCACACCGCGGGAATTCATCTCGAGGCCAAAATAGGCGCTCTGCTTCGGATTCGGATTGAGGAACAGCTCGACCGCGTCGTCGCGGTACGTGGGATCGTCGCGCTGCAGGTGATGCGCCACGATGTCGGTGTCGTCGCACGCGAAGGACGCATAGAGAAACTCATCATCCCAGAGCAGGCGCACCGTGGTCGACTGCTTCGCGCCGGTTTGCGCCGCCCACGGAAACTGCAGGGTCGTCGTGACCGCATTCTGCCAGGCGGCTTCATCGATCCGGCCGTCAATCGTGATCGCGCCGGCGACCCGCTTGATCTCGTAGCGGGGGAGCGGTGGGGATGGCGTCGCGGGGCCGGGCTCCTGGCCAACGGCGGTCGACACGAGAAGGAGGGCGGCAAGCAGGCGTCTCATTCGGCGAGTCATCCCGAAACCCGCGGCCAGCTCAATGGGAAAGGCGGTGGCGGGGAAAGGGGAGTAAGGAATTTATTCACCCACTTCGTCGGGGCGCAGCCTTGCCCGTTCGACAAGCTGAGGATCCAGAGTCGGTCGAGGCGCAGCCTTGCTGCGCCCTGCGAAAATTCTCCTCACGGAGTAGCTCCGGCTGCCGTCAGGGCTCCACGACCACGACCATGCCCGTGTAGATGAGGCGGAGGAGCGTGAGGGCGTCCCAGTTCGCGAGTCGGAAGCAGCCGTGTGATTCGGTCCGTCCAACGTTCTCGGGATCGGGGGTGCCGTGAATGCCGTAGCCGGGCCGATCGAGTCCGATCCAGGCGCGGCCGACGGGATTGTTGGCTCCGGGCGGGATGATGAGCTTGCGGCCGAGGGTCGCGGCTTCGGGCGACTCGGGAAAGACCGCGGGGTCGAAAGTGTAGTTCGGCTCGGGGATCGCGACGGTCACATGCAGTTCGCCGATCGGGCGCTTCTCGACCCGGCGCGCAATGCTGACCGGGAACTGTGCAATCGTCCGCCCTTCCTCAGCGACGACTTCGAGCCGGCGATCCTCGAGCCAGATGATCACGCGGGCAGGAAGACCCGCGACCGTGGCAGTTTCGACTGCGGGAACGGTCACGGTCAGGCCCGGGGTCGGCGTGTCCCAATCGACAGCGGGATTGAGCCGGCGCAGGAAATTCGGCGCGGCGCGGTGCTGCTCGGCGAGGTATTCGAGGACCGTCCCGTGCGGCAGGTTCTCCTGCTGGGACTTCTCCAGCCAAGTCGGCGGCACGGGCCGCAGGACAGCGATCTCCTCCTCCGTGCACACCCGCAAGACGAGGGCGGGCGAGGTCAGGATCAGGTGTTCGCCGGTGGCGTCATCGAGTTCGCCGGTGGCCGGCACGCCTTGGCTGCGCTGGAAGGCGAGCAGGGCCGTGCGGGTTCTGGTCCCCACGATGCCGTCGATGCTGCCGCAGGAGAAGCCGCGGCGATGCAGCTCCACCTGGGTTTCGAGCCAGGAGGCGACCGGTCGCGGTTCGAACGGTTCGTCGGGTACGGCCGGGGCGGCGAACGCCGTTTGGCCCGTCATCAGCCCGGCGACGATCAGGAGACGGAGGGCGATGCGTCCGGAATTCAAGGGCGGGAAAGGGCAGGTTCAGCTTGGGGCTGCGGCGAACGGCAGGCGAACTAGCCATCGCGGACAAACCCGCCGCCGCACTGTGCGAAAATAAAATGGTTCGCCTCGATGAGGCCCCGCCCCGCGTTGTCGCCG
>CAINHV010000528.1 GCA_903848965.1 uncultured Opitutia bacterium
GACCCGTGGGATCGCAAAGGAAAGGCCGCCCGATCTTCACGGGTCAGGAGACCCGTGCCACTCGGAACGCGCGCGCCCTGACGGGAACCATCGGCTCATTTCCTGGCTTCCTGGCTTCAGGCTCCACCGCTCTGGGATTGGTCGTTACGACTGTCAGAGGTTGAGCCTGAAATGCCGAAGCTCGGTGTCTCCGTGTCTTGGTGGTAAAAAGCCTTGGGTCTCGGAGGTTCGGATCGTTCTTTCCGGAATCGCTGCCCCCCTCCACCTTCTCGACTTTGCTTCGGCCTGCGATTCCTTGGGAAATTGCAAATGCGTGAAGCCCTGACCATCGCCTTCGAGCTGTTCGTCATCGTCGTGCTCGTGGCAGCCAATGGGTTCTTCGTCGCAGCGGAGTTTGCGTTGGTGAAGGTCCGGGCGAGCCAGTTGCGGCCGATGGCCAAGACCGGGGGCTGGCGGGTGAAGTTCGCATTGCGGGCCACGGAGCACCTCGACGCCGCCCTCTCCGCCACGCAGCTCGGCATCACTCTCGCCAGCCTTGGGCTGGGCTGGCTGGGCGAGCCGTTCATTGCCCATCGAATTGGGCCGTTGCTCGCCCAGTTCGGGGTCACCGATCCGGGCGCCATCTCGTCCGTCTCGTTCGCGATCGCCTTCACCCTGATCACGTTCGCGCACATCGTGCTGGGCGAACTCGCGCCCAAGTCCCTCGCCATCCAGCGCCCGAAGTCCGTTTCGATCAATACGGCGGCGCCGCTGATGTTGTTCTACTGGATCTTTTTCCCCTTCATCTGGTTTCTCAACGGCACCGCGAACCGACTCCTCCGGGTCTTCGGCCTCGATCCCGCCGGCGAGGGCGAGCACGCCTTCAGTTCCGAGGAGCTCGAGCACGTTTTTAGCCAGGCGCGGCATTCCCATCCCGGTGACGCCCTGATCAACCGGCTGATGGTCCGCGCCGTGCGGCTGCGGTCCACCACCGCCCAGCAGGTCATGCGTCCACGAGACCAGGTCGTCGCACTCTGGTCCGATCAACCCCTGGCCGATAACCTGCGGATCGCGCAGACGAGCGGCTTCAGCCGATTCCCGATCTGCCAGGGCTCCCTCGACAACGTGAAGGGCATCCTGCTCGTGCGCGAGTGGCTCTGGCAAATCCACGCCCTCGGGGCCGATGCCTCCTTCGATCCCCTGATTCGTCCGGCGCTCACGTTCACGCTGAAGACCCCGGTCCACACCATGATCGAACTCTTCCGCACGTCCCGCAGCCATCTGGCCGCAGTCGTGGACGCGGACGACAAGCTGGCGGGGATCGTGACCTTCGAGGATGTGCTTGAGGAAATCGTCGGCGACATTCGCGACGAGTTCGATCTCGGGCGCGGCCCCGTCTTCGAGCACAGCGATGCCTCCATCGTGGTGAGCGGCCTTTTCAGCATGCGCGAACTCCAGGCCGAAACCGGTTGGGCCTTCGAGTGGCAGCCGCGCGAAACGGTGGCGACCTGGGCCGAGCGCCACCGCGGGCAGCCTTTGCGGCGCGGCGAAAGTTTCCGCGCCGGCGATTGCACCGTCACCATCCTGGAGGTCACCGCCGAGCGCCCGCGGCGGCTGAAAATCGAGCGTCTGCCCGCCAGCACGACATAGCGGAAGTGTGCCTGAAAGTAGCACCGGTCTCCCGACTTCGCTCTGCGAGCTCCGTCGGGCGCGTTGACTGGTGGAGACCGTTCGAAGAAGCAGGAGATTGAGCCGGCTCGCCGCCCCTCGCTCACGCTCGCCGCCACGGGATTGTTTCCTGGTTTCCTGGCTTCAGGCCCAATCCATTTTACAGAAGCCAATCCAAGTTCGATCCAAGCACACCCTTCGATCGGTCCTTGGATTGCCCTTGGTTTGTCCTTCTGCGCAAATCCGGGGGCAGGCAGGAGACAAATGTCAGGATGGACTCGCTCCGCCGCCTTCGAATCAATCCGGCTCACGCTCGTCGCCACGGGATCGTTTCCTGGCTTCCTGGTTTCAGGCTCAAACCAATCCGGTGATTTGTGCCTCGCAGTACGAGCGGGTTGCCCCGCCGTCGGATCTTGTGAATCTGGAGTGCTCCCATGACCCCTGAGGAATTCCGTCACCACGGCCATCAGCTCATCGACCGCATCGCGGACTATCGTGCGAAAATCGCGACGCGTCCCGTCCAGTCGACGGCGTTTCCGGGTTCCATCCGCGCCCAGCTTCCCGCGACGCCACCGGCCGATCCAGAATCATTCGACGAGATTTTTGGCGACCTCGACCGGGTCATCCTGCCCGGGCTCACCCATTGGCAGCATCCGAACTTCTTCGGTTACTTCCCCGGCAACAGCGAACTCTCGGCGGTGCTCGGCGACTACCTCAGCACCGGTCTCGGCGTCCTGGGGCTCTCGTGGCAGTCGAGTCCCGCGCTGACCGAACTCGAGGAAGTCGTGACCGATTGGATGCGCCAGATGGTCGGTCTCTCCCCGGCCTGGCGCGGCGTCATCCAGGACACGGCCTCGAGCAGCACGCTCGTCGCTCTACTCTGCGCGCGCGAACGCACCAGCGGGTTCAGCCTCACGCGCGGCGGACTGCAGGGCGAGGACGCCCCGCTGGTCGTGTACTATTCCGCCCAGGCCCACAGCTCGGTTGAGAAGGCGGCCCTGCTCGCCGGCTTCGGCCGTGCCAATCTGCGGCCCATTGCAACGGACGCCGCCCACGCTCTCGACCCCGAGGCCCTCGCCACTGCGATCGCCGCCGACCGCGCCAACGGCCTCCGTCCCTGCGCCATTGTTGCCACCACCGGCACGACCACCTCCACCGCGATCGATCCGATTGCTGCCATTGCCCGCCTCGCGACGGCGCAGGGACTCTGGCTGCATGTCGATGCCGCGATGGCGGGCTCCGCGATGATCCTCCCAGAGTGTCGCTGGATGTGGGACGGCATCGAGGGGGCCGATTCGATCGTGTTGAATGCCCACAAGTGGCTGGGCGTCCCGTTCGACTGCTCGCTCTATTATGTGCGCGACGCCGAACATCTCATCCGGGTGATGAGCACGAACCCGAGCTATCTGCGCAGCGCGGTCGACGATCGCGTCCGGAACCTGCGCGACTGGGGCATCCCTCTCGGCCGCCGCTTCCGGGCGCTGAAGTTGTGGTGCCTGATTCGCGAGCAGGGTGTCGCGGGGCTGGCCGCGCGGCTCCGGCGCGATCTCGCGAATGCCCAATGGCTGGCGACGCAGGTGGCCGCCGAACCCTATTGGCGCGTGCTGGCGCCCGTTCATCTCCAAACCGTCTGCGTGCGCCATGAGCCGCCCGGTCTCCAGGGCGAGAACCTCGATCACTACACCCAGGCCTGGGCCGAGGGACTCAACCGATCCGGGGCCGCGTATGTCACCCCCGCCGTACTCGACGGCCGCTGGATGATCCGCATTTCCATCGGCGCCCTGCTCACCGAGCGCGAGCACGTCGAAGCGCTCTGGGCGCGGCTGCGGGGCAGGGCGTAGAGGCTGTGATGCACTTCCCGTCGTTTGGAGGGCCGAGCTCCGTCGAGGCCGATAGCATGGCTTCACGGATTCGGACTCGGGGGACCTCGTCCCTCCAATTGCCCGCCTGGGTTTCACCTCCGAAGCGGTGCACGACACGTTCCAAGCCGCAACGATGCAGGAAATCGCGAAGAGGCGAAGACTGGGAAGATCGGGTAGAGGTCCATTCCACCCGCTTCCCGAACTCCCC
>CAINHV010000529.1 GCA_903848965.1 uncultured Opitutia bacterium
AGACTGGCGCTACGGGCTGCAATCGCATGCGGGGGCTGTGGAAGATCCGGGTTAGAACCTGGTTGTTACGACGAAACGGAGGGCGCGGGGCGACCCTGGAGTGATGTTAGTGTTGCTGTGGGCGGAGGCGTAATAGTCGCGGTTGAAGATATTCTCGATGTTGACTTGAGCGCGCAATCTCGCGCTCAGGCGCCAGAAAAGGGCGGCGTCGAAGCGGACGAAGCCGGGCAGCGTGACGGCGTGGTCGGTCGAGGCGGAGATCGCGTCACGATAGATCGTGCCGGCGCCGACGCCCCACGCGGAATTTAGATCGTAGCGCTGCCAGAGCGAAAAGGTGTGGCGTGGCAATTGCGCGAGCCGCGCGCCGGCGACCGCACTGGCCGACTGGGTCGTCAAAATTTTTCCGTCCTGATAGGCATAGCCGCCGGCGATGCTCCACCGCCGCGTCAACCGTCCGTTGACGCCGAGTTCGACGCCCTTCGTGCGCTGGCCGTCGACGAGGATCGAACGGGTTGGATCCGCCGGGTCAGGGATCACGACGTTCTCCCGATCGAGACGATAGGTCGCGACGGTAAAGGTGAGATCCGACCGGGCATCCCACTTCAGACCGAGTTCGTAATTCGTGAACTGCTCGGGATCGAGCGAGCGGTTGGTCAGGCTCAGCGAGGACAGTTGCTCGCCCGCCCGCGGCACGTGGGAGAGGCTGTAGCTCGTATAGATCGAGAGCGGGGCGGAGGGCTTGTAGATTAGCCCGGCCCGGGGCGAGACGAGTTGATCGCGGCTGTCGAGGTTCACGCCGTTTCGGCGATTCAGGAAGTCCACGGAGAAGTCCTCCATCCGCACGCCAACAATCGCCTGCAGTTGCGGCAGGAGGGTGACTTGATCCTGCGCATAGACGGCGACCGTTTGGGCGACGCCGCGGTTGTTGGCGTCGGTCGCGTTGAGCCGGAACGAAAGCGGCAGCGTGGTGCGGGGATTCGACACCGGCACGAGGACCGAGGCCGTGTTCGCACCGAGCGTGGTGAAATAGCCCGTGAGGCGCAGGTTGTCGGTCTCCTGCCGGCCCAACTCGAGGCCCGCGAGCACCTGATGCTTCAACGCGCCGGTTTCGAACGGGAGGACCAGATCGGTTTGATTGAAAAGGTTGTCGCGGTCGGTACCGAGATTGTAGGCCGAGATCGCGACGTTGGTTCCGGCGGCGTCCACGGCGCCGGGATAGACGTTCTGATAAAATTTCTCGTAGCGGCCGAAGCGCGTGTGATTCCGGAGCGAGGCGCCGTTGGCAAAGTGATGATCGAGGACAATGAAGGCCGTGTGCACGTTCGTGGAGGTCGGGCTCTGCGCCGGATCGCCGAAGAATGTCGAGGCCGCGGTGGACAGGGCGCGCCCTTGGAACGAGGAGATGCCTCGATCGGCGACCCGCTCGTCGTGGAAATATTCGGCGCCCGCGCGCAGGATCGTTCCGGGGGCGAGTTTCCAGGCCAGCGTGGGGTTGACGCCGTGGCGCTGGAGGGTGACGCCGTCGCGATAACTGCCGGCATCTTCATAGAGGCCGGTCATCCGGACCGAGAGGTTGCGGTTGACGGCCCGGCCCACGTCGAGCGTGGCGCGATACTGGGACCAGGAGCCAATCTGGAGATTCAGTTCGGTGACGATGGCGCCGGTGGCCTGCCTGGTGACGCGGTTGATCAATCCGCCGGAACCGCCGCGGCCGAAGATCATCGCGTTGGGACCCTTCATCACTTCGACGCGATCGACGTTGTAGAGGTCACGGAAATATTGGACGTCGTCGCGCACGCCATCGATGAAGAAGTCCGCCGTGGAACTGTTGCCGCGCAGCACCGGCGTGTCGCGATTGCCCTCGCCCTGTGCGATGCCGACGCCCGGGACATAGCGCGTCACCTCCCCGATATTTCGCATTCCTTGATCGTCGATCAGTTCCCGCGTGATGACGGTGACGGCCTGGGGCACGTTCACGAGCGGCGTGTCGGTCTTGGTCGCGGTCAGGCTCCGGTTGACGGAGTAGGTTTGGCTTTCCCGTTGCCCGGTCACGGCGAACTTTTCCATCACGAGGGCTGCTTCCGGCGAAGGCAGATAGCTGGGCGTGGCGGCTGGCTGAGCAGAAGCGAGCGCGGGAAGTAAGAGACCCGCGAAGGCAAGGGCGCTTCGTGGGCAAAGGGAAAGACGGACCGGTGTGGCCGGCCGGTGGGACGAAGTCTTCATGGTGAAATGGGCAGGACCCGGTGAGCGCGATTGGGCGGGATGCGATCGCGGGGAGATTCGCCGCGCAGGGCGAAAACGGGCTCAAAGTTCAGTCCGACCCGAATCGGGGCGGAGGAGAGGAGGCGGCTGAGGCACACCTCGGCGGGAACGGCGTCACCACGGACGACTCCCGACTTAGAAGCAAAAATCGGCGACGACGAGAACACTGCAAACTTCCCTGATTCGGCGGAGTCGCCCGGCAATGCCATGCCGTCCGCGGAGAGAAGGTTCAAAAGGATCCCCGTGGCGGGAGGGCCCACAGCGTACGGTATTTCGTGCTTGCGAGACGAAAACGTGAAGGTCCGCGCAGGATAAAGGGACAGGTTGCTTTGCGAAGCAGTCTCAGCGGGCCGGGTCGGGATCTCAGGCAGTGGGATCACCTGAAGTGTCAGCGTCGCTGCCTGGGTTTCAGTAGCCTGTCCCTTTGGCGTCGCCTGGGAAAACCGAAGCGCGAACGAGAGGCAGTCAGCCAGGAAGCGAACTACCGGCCGAGTGTAAAAGTCTGTGGTACAATCGACTAAGCTGTAAATTCCGCTTCGTTCGGGTTGTGAGGCGGCTTCGAATCGCGACAGCCCGGCCACCGCCGCCAGCGCAATGAGCGCGGCGCACTGGGTGGAGCGGATGGAGCACCGAGACCTAAACACGCAATTGGTATTGAGACCTAGTCGCTATAAATCAAGTGAAATGTACGGGAAAGTGGCAAGGGTTTCCCGACCCGTGAAGGCCGTTCGAAAGAGCGACTTCAACCTCATGGGTCTGGAGGCCCATGCCACTCAATCCGGCCCGCCCCGTCTCGAACTTCTCCTCGACCCGCTCGCCAGAGCTTCGTTTAACCGGGCATGGCTGAAAACCTTACCGTCAAGCTGGGCGAACGCAGTTACGCGATTCGTTTCGGGGCGGGCCTCGAAGCCGAAGTCCGCGCCGAGGTCGAACGACTTGCGGGACTGGGCCGGAAGACGGCGGTCTTGACCGACACCAACTTTCAAGCGGCGCAGGGTGCGGCCCTGCAGTCGATGTTCGGCGCGGTGCCCATCCTCGCACTGCCGCCGGGCGAGGGGACGAAGTCGTTGACCGGGCTCGGGCAGGTTCTGGATTTCCTGGCCGCCCAGAAGATCGATCGCGGCGGCGCGCTCTTCGCGGTTGGCGGGGGTGTGATCGGCGACCTCGGCGGATTCGCCGCCGCCTCGTGGCTGCGGGGCATCGATTTCTATCAGGTGCCGACGACACTGCTGGCCATGGTGGACAGCTCGGTGGGTGGGAAGACCGGGATCAATCTGGCCGCGGGCAAGAATCTCGTCGGGGCCTTTCACCAGCCCCGGGGCGTGTTCGTTTCAACGGGTTTGCTCGCGACCTTGCCGCCCCGCGAATTCGCTGCGGGCACCGCCGAGGTGATCAAGGCCGGCCTGCTGGGCGACGCGCCGCTGTTCGCGGATCTCGAACGCACGCCGCTGCGCGTCACCGGGGCAGAGCTGCCGGCGGTGATTCGTCGGTGTTGTGCCCTGAAAGCCCGGGTCGTCGAGGCCGACGAACGCGAACTCGCCAAGGACGGTGGGCGCGCCCTCCTGAATCTCGGACACACGTTTGCCCACGCGATCGAGAACGTCGCCGGCTACGGCGACTATCTGCACGGCGAGGCCGTTGGCATCGGCCTGGCGGCCGCGGCCCGGCTGTCGGAGAAGCTCGGTAATATTTCGCCGGCTGACGTGGCCCGGATCGACCGAGCGGTCGCTGCGCACGCCCTGCCGATCCGGCTCCGGTCGCCGCTCGAGTTCGCGGCGCTCCATGGGGCCATGACGCGCGACAAGAAGGTGCGCGCCGGCGCCCTACGCTTCGTGGTCCTGCGCCGGCTCGGCGAGGCCGCGACCCAGGGCGAAATCCCGGCCGCGCTGGTCGAAGCCAGCTTCCGCGAAGTGGGAGCGGGGTGAATTTTCGATTTTGGATTCTCGATTTTCGATTGTTGCGCAGTGCCACGCGGCGGTCGTTGAGGGGGTGCTCGTGCAGGCCGGTTGCGGAGAAACGAGATCGCGTTAGTCGACCACCCTGCCGAGACTCCATTCCTGCAAGTACCCCTCGGTGATCGCTCTGTCCCGCGCGGACGAATCCGGTCTCCGAAATCGAAAATCCAGAATCCAAAATCGAAAATCCCCCAGATGTCCGCCATCGATGAAGGTATCGTCCGCGAGTATTTCGAGCAGAACGGCTTCCTCGTGCGGCAGGCGCGGAAGTATCAGGTGTCGGCGCGGCGTAAAATCGATGAAGAGGAGATCGACCTGATCGTGTACAACCCGGCCTGGCAGCGGGGTTCGCGCCGGCCGGACTTCTTCCTCTTCTCGAACGAGCTGCCCTACGTGCACAAGGCCGTCGTCGCGGTGAAGGGCTGGCATACCGGCGTGTTCACGCCCGCGACGCTGAAGAGCAGCCCGGAGATCTTCCGTTTCCTCGAGGAGAATGTCCTGCGCAAGGTCGCACGGCTCTTCCCGGCGGAAAATCCCGAAGATGCTGGCGGCGCGCTGACGAAGATTCTCGTGCTCCCCAGCCTGCCCACCGCGGAGCCATTTCGATCGCAGAGCGTGGAGGTGCTGAAGGCGCACGGCATCGACGCCATCATCTCCTTTCGGGCCATGCTGCTCGATCTCCTGGAGAAAATTGAGATCAACCAGAACTACACGAAGAGCGACACGCTTCAGGTGATGCGCATCCTGAAGAACTACGATCTGCTCAAGGACACGCAGCTCGATCTGCCGGCGACTCGCGAGTCTGCGCCCGCCCGGCGGACGCGCGCCGCGGGCCCCGCTTGAGTGGCGCGGCAGTTTGGCCTTCGTTCCGCCGGACAAACCGGTAAGCATCCAGCCGTGGCCATGACCATTCATCCCACTGCCATCGTCGAACCCGGCGCCGAACTCGGAGCCGAATGCGAGATCATGGCTTACGCCGTTGTGACGCGACATGCGGTCCTCGGCCCCAAGGTGGTCGTGCATCCCTTTGCCGTCGTCGGCGGCGATCCGCAATACGTGCAGTTTCTGCGTGGCACGACCTCCGGCGTCCAGATCGGCGCGGGCACCGTGATTCGGGAGCACGTCACGATCAACCGGTCGATCCACGACGGGAAGCAGACGACGATCGGCGAGAACTGTTTCCTGATGGCGGCAAGCCATGTCGCGCATGACTGCCAGGTGGGAAACAATGTGGTCTTCGCCAACGCGGCTCTCCTCGCGGGCCATGTCAGCGTCGGCGACCACAGTTTCCTCGGGGGCGGATCGGCCGTGCATCAATCCTGCCGGATCGGCGAGGGCGTCATGGTGGCGGGCCACGCCTCGATCACGCGCGATGTGCCGCACTTCACCATGGTGGCGGAGCGGGACGACGTCATCGGCTTCAATGTCGTCGGCCTCAAGCGCCGCGGCTTCAGTCGCGCCGCCATCGCGGAGCTGAAGGCTGCCTTTCAGGACGTGTATTTCACCGCGGGCAATATTCGCGAGGTCGCGAGTCAGCGGCTGCTCGCCAATGCCTACGAGACGCCGGAGGCGAAGCGCTTCCTCGAATTTTTCGCCGGCGGTAAACGCAGCTTCGCACGGGCCCGCCGGGCGACGTCGGAGGAGGCGGAGGGTAGCGCCGGTCTCTGACCGGCGACGAAGGATCGACCGATCGAATCTCGCCGGTCAGAGACCGGCGCCACGGGCAGCGAAATTTCGCTGTCATTGATTTCGGCCGTGGCCAGCATTGACCCGCTTGAGCTCGAAAATCACAAGTCTCGCCTTAACCTGCGGTGATCCTGCCGGAGTCGGGCCTGAGATCATTGCGGCCTGGCTGGCGGCGCATCCCACGGAAGCGGCCGGAGTCGCGATCATCGGACCAGCGCGCTGGCTGGAGACGTTGCCGCCGGCAGCGGCGAAAATCGCCGTCGGCCTGGAGGAGTTCGCGGCGATCCCGGGTCAACCGACGGGCGAGGGCGCCCTGATCGCCTGGGCCGCGATGGAACGCGCGGCGGCGGGCTGCCGGCAGGGAGAATTTTCCAGCGTGGTGACGGGTCCGGTCAGCAAGGACTGGCTCGCGCGGATCGGTTACGCTTATCCCGGCCAGACGGAATTCTTCGCCGCGCGGTGGGGTGGGGAACCGGTGATGGCGTTCTGCGGCGGCAAGTTGCGCGTTGTCCTGGCGACCTGGCATGTGCCCTTGCGCGAGGTCGCACCCCTGCTCGACAAGCCGCGGCTGCGTCGGGCCGTGGAGGCGGCGAGCGAGCTGTGCCGGGCCGAAGGTGTCCGGTCTCCGCGGATCGGCGTCTGCGGGCTCAATCCCCACGCTGGCGAGGCGGGACTCCTCGGTCGCGAGGAGATCGACGTCATCAATCCCGCGCTGGACGGCCTCCGCGCCGAATTCCCGGGGCTTTCGCGCTGTGAATCCGGCGACACGCTTTTCGCCCGGCAACTGCAGGGTGAGTTCGATGTCGTGATCGCGATGTATCACGATCAAGGATTGGCGCCGCTGAAGGTGATCGATTTCGACGAGGCTGTGAACGTGACGCTCGGCCTGCCGCAGGTGCGGACGAGTCCCGATCATGGCACCGGCTTCGGTATCGCGGGGAAGGGGATCGCCCGCGGCACAAGTTTCGCGAACGCCATCACCGTCGCCCGTCGGCTCGTGGCCTTCCGGGGCGCTGCCGTGACCTGCGCTTCGTAGGGTCGCAATCTTGCCGCGCCCTCCACCAGGGCCGTGGGCCGTCGCGCGCGACGGGCCTCATTTTAACCTGTGAATCTGGGGCCTGCCGACGAGCGGCAGGCCGACACCAAACGCTTTGGCCTTGGCCAAGTGGCATGGGTCTCCCGACCCATGAAGACGGATCCGCCTCTCCTCCCATTCC
Organism: uncultured Opitutia bacterium; assembly: GCA_903848965.1. Lineage (GTDB taxonomy): Bacteria > Verrucomicrobiota > Verrucomicrobiia > Opitutales > Opitutaceae > ER46. Next base: position 7,121 of record CAINHV010000529.1, read on the forward strand.
CGCGCGTCTGGAGACCCGCGCCACACCCGAGCCCGACGCTGATCGAAATCCCCGCGGCCTGGATCCTAGTGAACCCGCACCGCGGCTTCACCCGCAGATTTAGTTTGATAAATCCGCCGGCCGGATGCCTGTTGGCGCCTCAATTTGTTTAGGCGAGTCCGGGGCGCCGGGCTGAGAATGGGGCACGTTCCGCTCCTAGAGTCTTCGAACCTGATGCGTTTAACACCGCCGTAGGGAAAACAGGATTCCGCCGCTGACTGCGGAGGGAGCTTGCGCCCCATGGAAGTGTTGGACGCGAACCGCAGTACGCTCCCTCCCATGTCCAACTCATCCGCAGAAGCCGTCGCCTCCTCTGGCCACAAGCTGTTCCCCGCTTCCCGCCGCGTGTATGTCACCGGCTCCCGGCCCGATGTGCGGGTGCCCATGCGCGAGGTCACCCTTTCGCCCACCGTCCTCTCCAACGGCACCGAGGTCCCCAATGAGGCCGTGCGCGTTTACGACACGGCCGGTTCCTGGGGCGATCCGGAGTTTCACGGCGACGCGAAGCGCGGCCTCGCGCCGTTGCGCGCCGCTTGGATCCGCGAGCGCGGAGACGTCGAGGAGACGCCCGGCCGCGAGGCGCGCCCGATCGACGACGGCTACCTGTCCGAGCAGCATCGGGTCCAGGCCGAGGCCGAGGGCCGGCGCAATGCGTTCAAGTTCTTCGATCGGACCAGCCGTCCTGTCCTCCGCGCGAAGCCGGGCCAGCGCGTGAGTCAGATCCACTACGCGCGCCAGGGCATCATCACGCCCGAGATGGAGTTCATCGCGATCCGCGAGAACATGAAGCTGCAGCGGGCTCGCGAACTCCTGGAGATGACCGAAGAGGGGCCGCGCAACTCGCTCTGGCGCCAGCATCCGGGCCAGAGTTTCGGCGCCTCGATCCCGCGGGAAATCACGCCGGAGTTCGTGCGCGACGAGGTCGCCCGCGGCCGGGCGATCATTCCCGCCAACATCAATCACCCGGAACTCGAGCCGATGATCATCGGCCGGAATTTTCTCGTGAAGATCAACACCAACATCGGCAACTCGGCCGTCGCCTCCTCGATCGACGAAGAGGTCGAGAAGATGCGTTGGTCGGTGAAGTGGGGTGGGGACACGCTGATGGATCTCTCCACCGGCAAGAACATCCACCAGACCCGCGAGTGGATCCTGCGCAACTGCCCCGTGCCCGTCGGCACTGTGCCGATCTATCAGGCCCTCGAGAAGGTCGGCGGCCGGCCCGAGGCCCTGACGTGGGAAATTTTCCGCGACACCCTGGTGGAGCAGGCCGAGCAGGGCGTGGACTACTTCACGATCCACGCCGGCGTGCTGCTGCGCTACATCCCGATGACGGCCCGCCGCATGACCGGCATCGTCAGCCGCGGCGGCGCGATCATGGCGAAGTGGTGCCTCACCCACCACAAGGAGAACTTCCTCTACACGCACTGGGACGAGATTTGTGATCTCATGGCCGCCTACGATGTGTCCTTCTCGATCGGCGACGGCCTGCGGCCGGGCTCGATCGCGGACGCGAATGACGAGGCCCAGTTCGGCGAGTTGAAGACGCAGGGCGAGCTGACCCTGCGCGCCTGGGAGCGCGGCGTGCAGGTGATGTGCGAGGGCCCCGGCCATGTGCCCGTGCACATGATCGCCGAGAACATGCAGAAGC
>CAINHV010000530.1 GCA_903848965.1 uncultured Opitutia bacterium
CGTCGGGGCGCAGCTTCTCGAACTCGCGCGCGGACTCCTCGTAGAAGGAGGTCCCGTAGCCGCCGGCGAAGAGCGGAATGTCGAGCTCCACTGCGGCGCGCACTGGGAGCAAGAGGCACCCGCACCAGGCTGCGAGCCAGCGGCCCCACGCCAAGGCCCGCGGTCTCACCGCGCCGGCCGTCCTCCCTTTCCGTGTTGGCTGCACTTTGGCCATCGCTCCGCGAACGCATCAGATTCGCTCCGGGTCGAAGGTGGCGAATGTATTTCGGCAACCAAATCGCCGTCGGCGCGCGAAAGGCACACGTGAGGGGCAACTTTGGGCGTTCGGTCTTGCGCAACTCTCGGTGGCATGGGTTTCCCGACCCATGAAAACGGATCCGCCTCGCCTCTCGATCTTCACGGGTCTGGAGACCCGTGCCACACCCGCTACGCCTACGGCATGGAGGCGCAGCTCGGTCGCTTCGCTCGGTAACTTCGCTCACGCTCAGAATGATAAACCGGGGAGGTTCATCAGCCGCGAAACGAAGAGCAGCGGTTCCTGCCATCACGGGCAGGACTACCTCGAGCCGGCATCAACTGCGGGATCCCGGCGGAGACTGGCGCCCCACGGAGGTCATTCGAGGAATAGCGTTGCCCGTGCGGGGCGCGCAGTGTCGTTTCAACCCGCCAACCGGTCGTGACGCCCGCTGGCCCGACCATGTATCAAGTTACTTTTTCCGAGCAGGCCATGCAGGAGCTGAACAAGCTCGATAAGCTGGCCCAGCTCGATGCCATCGACCCGATCACCAACCTCCGGCCCGCGGACATCGCCCATCCGCGCGAACCGCTCGGTCATTTTCACCGCGGCAAGCGTTCCCTCTACCGCCTGCGCGCCGGCGAGTTTCGCTTCTACTTCGAGGCTCACGACGACACGCTGCACGTGGACTACATCCTTCACCGGAACTCACTGGAGGACTTCCTCCTGCGCAACAAGCTGCCCGTCTCGGAACAGCAGTTGGTCGAACAGAACTCGAAATTCTGGAAATATCTGGAGGGACTTACCAAATGACCGCACCCCGCCGATCCGACGACGATCTTTCCAGCCGCGAAGACCCGTACAACGTCACGCAGGCCAGCCGGATCTACTTCCTGCCGAACCTGATGACGGCAGGAAACCTGTTCTGCGGTTTCATGGCTATCGTGGAGTGCATTCAGGCCCGGCTAGCCGAAAGCTCGCTGACGGGCGAATACCTGAACGCCACCAACGCCGAACACTACAAATACGCGGTCTGGTTCATTTTTGGCGCCGCGGCCTTCGACATGCTCGACGGCCGGCTGGCCCGGATGGGCGGGCGCGAGTCGCTGTTCGGCGCGGAGTTCGACTCCCTGGCGGACGTGATTTCCTTCGGCATGGCGCCGACACTGCTGATGTTTTACCTCATTGTGTCGCCGACTCAGGGCATCCTGTGGTTCCGATACATTGGGTGGTTCATCGGTTTCATTTACCTGCTTTGCGCAGCCATCCGACTGGCCCGTTTCAACGTGATCACCAATCCCCTGCTTCATCGGGGGAAGAAAGAGTCATCGAAGGATTTTGTCGGTCTCCCCGTGCCCGCGGCGGCCGCGACGGTCGCATCGCTTGTGCTGTTTCTCCTGCAACTGGCGGAAGCGGATCGCTCGCTGAAGAGCTGGGCCCTCGCGCTTCCCTTCCTGATGTTGTTGGTCGCCGTGCTGATGGTGAGCACGGTCCGCTATCCGAGCGGCAAGAACATCGACATGCAGACGAAAACGCAGCTCCGCTCGTTTGTCTTCATCCTCGTGGTCGTCGCCGTGGTCGTCTTTTACAAGGAAGTCGCCGTTTTTGGGATCTGCCTCGCCTACATTTTTTTCGGCCTCTTTCGGCAATGGCGGCGTCCCAAACCACCGCTGTCCGGACGCCCGCCGGTTACTCCCAATGAGGTGTGAGCAACCTGCGCATGAGATCGCGGTAACCGACCGCTGCGAACAAGTGCCCCTTTACGAGCACGCCAGCGGAAAGTTCTTCACCCCTAAAATCAGGGATTTTCAGAGTGAAAATCAAAGTTACTACGCTTATTCGCAGGGCATATGACTACTGATATAATTCCTATTGAACCTCTATCCTTTTACCCTTTGTTAGTTTCCACCAGACTCCCCGGAGCCCGGCCCGCATGAAATTCAAAATCAACCGCGACCATTTCGCCAATGGCCTTGCCCAAGTCCTCAACGTCGTTGGGTCCAAAGCCACGATGCCGATCTTGAGCAATGTGTTGATTGAAGCGGAAAAGGACCACATCTCGCTGACCACCACGAACCTGGATCTCGGGATTCGGTGTAAAATCAAGGCGGACGTGAAGGAGACCGGGTCGATCACTTTGCCGGTCAAGCGGCTGGCTGGAATCGTGCGCGAGTTGCCCAACGTCGACGTCACGGTGGACGCCTCGCCGAACCATCAAATCAAGCTGACTTCCGGGGGATCAACCTTCCGGATTATGGGCATCGGCAAAGAGGAATTTCCGCCGCTGCCCGAGTTTGGCGAGGAGAAGGCGCACAGCCTCGCGCAGGATGAGTTGGCTGCGATGTTGAAGAGTGTCGCGTATGCCCAGTCGACGGATGAGACGCGCTACATCCTCAATGGCGTCTATTTCAACTTTAAGGACGGCAAGCTGTCCCTCGTCGCCACCGATGGCCGCCGGCTGGCCCTGATGGCGAAGGAAATGGAAATCCCGGAGGAGAGTTCGGGGGCGATCATCCTGCCGGCCAAGACCGTGGGTGAGCTCACCCGGCTGCTCGACAAGGGCGCGCGGGTGAAGATCAACTTCAACGAACGGCGCGCGGCTTTCCAGATCGCGACCGACAAGGACACGAGCGGCTTGGTCGATCACGTGTATCTGTATTCCAAGGTCGTCGAGGGGAGTTACCCGAATTACCAGCAGGTCATTCCCAAGGAGACGCACCAGCGGATTAAGCTGGAGCGCGAACTCTTCCTGCAGTGCGTGCGGCGTGCGGCGCTGGTTTGTTCGGAAAAGGCCAACTCGGTAAAGATCAAGCTCTCCAACAACCTGCTGGAGCTGACCGCCCAGAGCCCCGATTTTGGCGAGGCCCACGAGTCGATGGCGATTGGTTACAGCGGTCCGGAACTCCAGGTGGCGTTCAATCCGGCGTTCCTGATGGATCCGCTCAAGGCGTTGTCCAAGGATGAGGTCTTTTTCGAGGTGAAGGACGAAGTCAGCCCTGGCGTCTTCAAGACGCTGGAGAATTTTGTCTGCGTCATCATGCCCGTGCGGCTGAGTTAAGCGAAAGCGTCCGTCCGGGCTTTAGGCCTGGCACCTTTCTGCCCCCCGGGCGGGTCTGGTTTACTGGCCGCGGGACTCCAATGGTAATGCAGCCAACCTACTTCATCATCGCCACCATGGTGGCCTCACTTGTGTTGATGCAGATCAACCTGCGAATGGCGTCGCCGATTCTCTCGATCATCGACCGCTGGCTGCGCTGGTTTGTGGTGTCGCTCGGGGGCGCGCAACTGGTGCGGGAATTCGAATGGATCGATCGGCCCTTCTGGGCGCTGTCGCTCGTGTTCTTCCTGCTCTGGTTTCTCGGCGAGACGCTTTATAATTGGATCGCGATCACGGCGCACAGCCTCAGCCCGCTGCCGCTGTTTCCCCGTTATGCCGTGAACGCGAGTGGCGAGGAGTGGCCGGTGCAACCGCGGCTGCTACGGGTTCGCGAATGGTTGCGGAACCAGGGATTCCGCCAGGTGCAGGCGCTGAAGGCCGAGATTGGGGGAGGAATTTTCCTGCGCGTTTCCGTTTATCAGGACGCCGAGGCGGCGATCCGGATCCAGGTGACCTTCATTCCGCAGGCGAACGGTGCGATCTCGGTGTGTTACGCGGTCACGTCGATCACGACGGACGACAGCCGTTACCTCACCGACAATCTCTACATTCCCTTCGGCGGATTTTATCCGGAGAACTGGTTCGTCGAGCGCGCGCCCTGGCGGCGTTCCCTCCCCCGGCTGCTCGCGCGGCATCGGGCGCGGCGGGCGAAGGCCGGGGCGGTCCCGGTCCCTTTTACCGTGGAGCCGCTCGCGGATCTCAACAGCGCCCAGCATGAGCTCGATCAGTTGAACACCGAGCTGGGCTTTCTCTATCCGCATGCCGAGCGCGACGATCTCGGCAAGTTCACCCAGGAAGGACGCTACCGCGTCTGGAAGGAAATCTGGATGTTGAACTATCTGGGCCGGGCCGCGCGGTACGAATAATCGGGTTTTCGCGCCGCGAAAACCCTAGCCCCCGATGTAGCTCATCTCGATCTTTGCGCGGGGCTCGCCGGTGGCGATGACCTCGGCGCGTTCGTCGCTGTAACGATCGAGCCGGCCGCCCCACACGCGGCCGAGGTACTGTCCGAGCTCCGCATCGCTGGCACCACCGCGCAGGGCGCCGAGGACGTCCCAGCCGAGCGAGGCGAAGAGACAGGTGTAAAGTTTGCCGTCGGCGGAAAGGCGCGCGCGGTGACAATCCCGGCAGAACGGTTCCGTCACCGAACTGATCAGGCCGATTTCACCGCGGCCGTCGCGATATCGGTAACGCGCCGCCACCTCGCCGCGATAGGCGGGGCCGACCGGTTCGAGCGGCCAGCGGGCGTTGATGCGTTCCACGATCTCCTTCGCCGACACCACCCGCTCCTGAGTCCAGTGGTTGGTGTTCCCGACATCCATGAACTCGATGAAGCGCAGGGTGTGGCCGCGCGCGCGGAAGTATTCACAGAGCGCGGGCAGCTCGCTGTCGTTCACCCCGCGCTGGATCACGCAGTTGATCTTGATCGGCAGGCCGAGGGCCGCGGCTGCGTCGATGCCGCGCAGCACGCGGGCGACGCTGAAGCCGAGACCGTTCAGCTTGCCCGCAATCGCGTCGTCGAGCGCATCGACGGAGACATTCAGCCGGTTGAGTCCCGCGGCGGCCAGTTTCGGGGCGAGTTTCTCGAGCAGCCAGCCATTGGTCGTGAGGGCGACGTCCTTGACGCCCAGATCCTGCTTCAGGCTGCGGATCAAGTCCGGCACATCGGGCCGCAGCAGCGGTTCGCCGCCGGTGAGCCGCACCTTTTCGACCCCGAGTTCGAGAAACGCCCGGACGATGCGGGTCAATTCTGCGAGACTCATCAACTGCGGGTCCCGGAGGAAGGCGTGGCCCGGGCCGAACACATCCGCGGGCATGCAGTAGGGGCACCGGAAATTACAGCGGTCGGTGACCGAGATTCGGAGATCACGCAACGGACGGTTGAACTGATCGGTGGGATGACCCATGTAGATGCGGCCGGCGGCCGCGGTCAGCGAGATGAACGCGATTTGCGCGCGGCGTAAAGCCACTCCTCACGTTTCCATGCTCATCCCCGCCGAGGCCGAACAACTGATTCAGGCGAACATCGCTCCCTTCCATCGCGAGGATTGCCCCCTGACCGCGGCGCACGGCCGCGTTCTGCGCCAGGACTTGGGGGCCGATCGCGATCTGCCGCCCTTCGATCGCGTCACAATGGATGGCTATGCGCTGCGATCGGGGGCGATCGCGGGCGGGATCAGGACCTTCCGGGTCGAAGGCGTGCAGGCCGCGGGCATGCGAGCCTTTCAGCTTGGGGTGGCGGAGGATGCCTGCGTCGAAGTGATGACCGGGGCCGTCCTGCCCGGCGGCGCGGATTGCGTGGTCCCCTACGAGGACACAAAGCGGGAGGCGGCCACGATGGTGTTGCAGGAGGGCAACGCGCCTCAGGCCGGCCAGGCGATCCACCGGCGCGGCAGCGATCATCGGGCGGGCGAGATCCTGATCCGCACCGGCACGCGATTGACGGGCCGTGAGATCGCCGTGGCGTCGGCTTGCGGCCATGCCGTGCTGACGGTCAGTCACTCCCCGCGGATTGCCGTCGTGGCGACCGGCGACGAACTGGTCGAGGTGGATGCGCTGGTGGCACCGCATCAGATTCGCCGGAGCAACGATCATGCGTTGCGCGCCGCGCTGATCAGCGCGGGCTACCCGCAGGTGGAGCGGTTTCACTTCCGCGATGTGCGGCAGGAAATTGAGCACCTGTTGTGGCACATTATCGCGGAGTTCGATGTCGTGGTGATCACGGGCGGCATCTCGAAGGGAAAATTCGATTATCTTCCCGCGGAGCTCGATCGGCAGGGCGTGAAGAAAATCTTCCAGGGCGTCGCGCAGCGGCCCGGCAAGCCGCTGTGGTTTGGGGTCACGACGCGGCAGACGCCGGTCTTCGCGTTGCCCGGCAACCCGGTGGCCTCCTACACCTGCCTCCACCGTTTCGTCCTGCCGGCGCTGGCCCACGCGAGTGGACTGACGGCGACGACTTTGCGAACCGTCGCGCTCGCGGAACCGGTGACGTTCAAGCCCAAGCTCGCGTATCTGCTCCCCGTGCGACTGGCCAGCGGACCGCGGGCGGAGTTGCTGGCTTATCCGGATCCCAGCAACACCTCGGGTGATTTCGCGGGGCTGCTCGGCACCGACGGATTTGTCGAGTTGCCCGCTGATCAGGTGGATTTTCCTACCGGTACGTACGCGCCTTTTCGCCCTTGGGTTTAGGGTTTGGCGTCGCCAAACCCGTCGCTTTCGTCACCGGTCATGCCACTCCCATGTTCTCGCACCTCGACGCCCAGAACCGCCCCTCGATGGTGAACGTCGGCGACAAGGCCGTGACCAAGCGGACGGCGCACGCCGTCGCCGTCGTCACGTTGCCGGCCGAGCTGGCGGCGCTGCTGCGCGACGGGGAGATCGCGACGAAGAAGGGTCCGTTGTTTCAGACCGCCATCCTCGCGGGCGTCATGGGCGCGAAGAAGACCAGCGAGTTGATCCCGCTTTGCCATCCCCTCGCGTTGGACGACTGCCAGATTGTGGTGGAGCCCAACGCGGCGCGCGATGCGATCGAGATCCACTGCCGGGTGCAAACCCACGCCAGGACCGGCGTGGAGATGGAGGCGATGACCGGGGCGACGGTCGCCGCGTTGACGTTCTACGACATGGCGAAAGCTGTTTCCCACGGGATCGTGATCAAGGATGTCCGGCTGCGGGAGAAAACCGGTGGCAAGAGTCACTACCAAGCGTCGTGACGCTTAAGGCCGTGTCCTTGCCCGAACCATGATCTCTGTGGCCGTCCAGTATTTCGCCATCCTCCGCGAGCAACGCGGGCTGGCGCAGGAAAAAATCGCGACGACCGCGGGCACGGCCGAGGCGTTGTATGATGAATTGAAACAGCGGCATGGATTCACGCTGCCCGCGGCCCGAATCCGCGCGGCGGTGAACGACGAATTTGTCTCCGCCGCGGCCCCGCTGCGCGAGGGAGATAGAATCGTGTTCATCCCGCCGGTGGCGGGGGGATGAGGCCGCCTATAAAAACTGGCGGTCGGGATGGTCGACACTAACGTGCGGCCATGTTTCGCCTCTCCGCCGAATCTTTCGATCCCGCCGCGTTGCAACGCACGCTCGGTGATCAGCGGGCCGGGGCCTGCGTGACGTTCGAGGGTTGGGTCCGCGATCGCAACGAAGGCCAGCCGGTGGGCTCGCTGGAGTACGAGGCCTACGGCCCATTGGCGGTCAAAGAGGGGGAACGGATCCTGGCTGAGGCCCACGGCAAGTTCCCGATCCTGGGCGCCGTCTGCATCCACCGGGTTGGGCATCTGCAGCTCGGCGATTTGGCCGTTTGGGTGGGCGTCACGGCGGAACACCGGGGCGCGGCCTTCGATGCCTGCCGCTACATCATCGACGAGGCGAAGGCCCGGGTGCCAATTTGGAAGAAGGAGCACTACGCCAGCGGCGATACGGCGTGGATCAACTGTGCCACCAAGGGCGAGCACGCCGGGGCCGAGGCGCCGCCCCCGGCTTAACGCGCCGAAACCGGACGGGTGTGGGGCTGCCGCTCGTCGCCAGGCCCCCATTCACGAGGTAGACCGCCCGTCGAAGAGCCGGCCGGCAGGCTCTTGTCCTGCCATTCGATCCAAACCAAGGTCCTGAGCTGGTCGAAGGGCGACGGCCCTGCAGTCAAAAACTGGCGAAAGTGCTGCCAATTGGCGTTTACGGTCGAACTCGCGAGGGCCGGACCTATCCAACGAGGCATGCACCTCGCCGTGACCACGGAAGCTTCGACCGCCCTGCAAAGGCTCGGACAGGTCCCAACGGATTTCTGGATCAAGATCGCCATCGGCGTGGCGGTGATCGTCGCCGTGGTTCTCGTCCTCCGGAAGCTCGCGCAGATGAACAAGGTCATTCTGGTCGTGGTCGCGGGGCTGGTCTTCTCGATCCTGGGCTTTAGCTGGATCTACGAGCGCAATGAACCCCATTGGGCGACGCCGGCCGTGAGCTTTCTCGCCGACTTCTTTCCGTCCAAGGGCCGGGTGGAACATTGGTAAAGTCGGGGGAGTTGACCGACGCTGGCCGGCCGGACTCACTTTTTGTGATGCCCCGTTAAAATCGGGTTGGTTTTCGTAAACCTTAGGGTAGTTCTCGACTTCCTTTCGAACTGCCATGGCCAAAACCCAATCTGACATCGGACTCATCGGGCTCGCCGTGATGGGTCAGAACCTCGCCCTCAATATCGCCGATCACGGCTTCCGGATTTCGGTCTTCAACCGAACGACCGAGAAGACTGATGTGTTCGTTGCCGAGAACCCCAACACCCCGGGTGGCCTGGTGGGGACGAGGACGCTCGAGGAATTCGTGAAGTCGCTGGCGAAGCCGCGCAAGGCGGTCATCCTCGTCCAGGCCGGCAAGGCGACCGATGCAGTCATCGACAGCCTCGTGCCGCTGTTTGAGGCGGGCGACATCATCATCGATGGTGGCAACGCGAAGTGGACCGACACGATTCGCCGCGAAAAGGATCTCGCCGCCAAGGGCCTGCGTTTCATCGGTTCCGGCGTTTCCGGTGGCGAAGAGGGCGCGCGCTTTGGCCCGTCCCTGATGCCCGGCGGCGATCCGGCCGCCTACGCCTCGCTCAAGCCGATTTGGGAGGCCGTCGCGGCCAAGGTTCATCCGAAGACCGGACGTCCGCTCGAAGGCGCGGCGCCCGGCAAGCCCGTCCAGGGCGGCGTGCCCTGCTGCACCTACATCGGGCCGGACGGCGCGGGCCACTACGTCAAGATGGTCCACAACGGGATCGAGTACGGCGACATGCAGATGATCTGTGAGGCGTACGACCTCATGAAGAAAGTGCTGGGCATGAGCGCGCCCGAGATCGGCAAGGTTTTCGCGAAGTGGAACAAGGGCATGCTCGACAGCTTCCTGATCGAGATCACCGCCGACATTCTCCAGCAGAAGGATCCCGAGACCGGCCAGCCGTTCGTCGACATCGTGCTTGATACGGCCGGCCAAAAGGGAACGGGCAAGTGGACCAGCGTGAACGCCTTGGACATGGGCGTGCCGGCGCCGACGGTCGCCGAGGCCGTTTTCTCCCGCTGTCTCTCGGCGGTGAAGGAGGAGCGTGTCGCCGCCTCCAAGAAACTCCAGGGCCCGAACAAGAAGTTTAAGGGCAACAAGGCCGCGTTCATCCGCGCGATCCACGATGCGCTCTATTGTTCGAAGATTTGCTCCTACGCCCAGGGTTTCCAGCTCATGCGCGAGGCGCAGAAGGAATACAAGTGGACGCTCAACTTCGGCGAGATCGCCCAGATCTGGCGGGGTGGTTGCATCATCCGCGCCGCCTTCCTGCAGAAGATCACCAACGCGTTCGCCCGCAAGGGTGACCTCGCGAATCTGCTGCTCGATCCGTATTTCCGGTCCACGGTGCAGAAGGCCCAGAACAACTGGCGCAAAGTGGTTGGCGCGGCCGTCGAGCTCGGGGTTCCGATCCCGACATTCGGTTCGGCGCTCTCGTACTACGACGGCTATCGCTCCGCCCGCCTGCCGGCGAATCTGCTCCAAGGCCAGCGCGACTTCTTCGGCGCGCACACCTACGAGCGGACCGACAAGCCCCGCGGCAAGTTCTACCACATCGACTGGCCCGAGAAGGTGCGTCCGCAGTTGGAAATGAAGTAACTCAGGGTCGCGATCTTACCCTCGAAAATTCGGCCGGACGAACTGTCCGGCCTTTTTCGTGCCCGCGGCGGTGGACAGGATTGGCGATCGGCCCGGGCCGGATCTGAGCCCGAAGACAGGAAGCCACGAATCTGAGCTGGCGCCGATTCCTGGTTTCCTGTCTTCAGGCGCTTAAAGTTCAGATGATTTGAACAGGAAGGACGGGAAGAGGCGCGAAGGCCGCAGCCAATGCTGAGCTTACCCGCGCTGGCCACTGAATGGTGGGTTCGAAAGTGGGGCGGAGCCCCAGCCGTCTACCTCGAAGCTTCGCGCTGCTTCGCGTCCTTGGCGGTTTCTCTCGGCATCTTTCCGGCTCAGGCCAGGACAATCGCCTCCCGATAAACGGCACCAGATCCATCCATGGCCTCGACCTCGAGGCGCCGGCATCCGGCGGGGACTTTGAGGAAGAAGAGATGGTCCGTCAGCTTGGGCTCCGCCAGCGGGTAGCTGGCCGGCAGTTTGTTCCCGCGCAGCGTGTCGATCGCGAGCGGATCGAAGGCAATCCGCCGGACCGGAGCGCCCAAGTCGACGCCGTCGGCGAGACCCCGCACTTTCCAGCTCGGATCGTAATCCCAGAGGTTGATGCACGCTTCGTCCGGGTAATCCGGATGCCGGCCCGGTGGATAAACCCGCATCTGGTAATCAAGTCCCCTGCCGGTGGCCTTGTAGCGCCGCCGGATGCGATCGCCGTCGATGTCATAGACGCCATAGCCATTCGGGGTCCCATCGACACAGATGTCACCTGTCCACCACGCGCCGCAGACGGCGCCATGGATGTGCTCGGTGTAGGCGTCGCCCACGATCACCTCGTTGCAGTGCGTGTGCCCGCTGATGATGTGCAACCGGTATCCTTGGAGGACTTCGTAGAGTCGCTGGCGATTCGCGACATTGTGAAAACGGCTCTCGGCCTGTTGTTCCCGCACGTGCTGGTGGGTGTGCGTCGGAATGTGCAGGTTCAGAATCACGGTCGAGCCGCGCTCGACCAGCGCCAGGTCGCGTTCCAACCAGGCGAGTTGTTGCTCGGTGACGTACCCGACATAGTTGTCCTTCTGCCCGCCGAGGAAGAACACGTCGTCCAGGACCACGTAATGAATCTTCCCGCGGTTGAAGGAAAAGTAGGCGGGCCCGAAATGCTCGAGAAACGTGCGCGAGCTCCCTTCGTCGGATCGGGCGCTGAGATCGAGATCGTGATTTCCGATCAGGTTGAAAAAGGTCAGGCCGGTGCGCGCCACCGCCTCCCGGTAGTCCGGGAACAGGCTGAGGTCGTCCCAGACCAGATCACCGCAGCCGAGGCCGTGGAAATAATCACGCGGGAATCCCTGCGCGAATGCCTTCAGGTCGGGAGTCGTCGTCCCCAGCAGCAGCTCCGCATGGCGTTTGTTCCTGATCTGGGGATCCGCCCAGACGATGAAGCCGTGCTTCACGTCGCTCTCCGGGGAGGGCTGAAGTTCGAAGTCCGCGGTGTGGACTGACTGGCTTGGGGGAATCGCTTCGAAGAACCGCGCCAGCCCGTTCACGTGGGGAACACGATGCCCCGCCGGGAGCGAGAGATAGACGAAGCGCGCCTCGGAATGGGCGGCGAAGTCGTACCGACCCCGCGCGTCCGTCGGCACGACGCTGAAGCCGTCCGTGATCGCGACGCCGACCAACCCGCGTCCGGCGGAGGTAACCGTCCCGGTGAGCCGGACCGAGGCAGCCGTCGCCTTCGTGGGGTCAAGCCTTTCGGCTGCCCGCGCCGGCCAGAGGCCCGCGACATTCAGGAGCCCGAGCGCCTTCAGGAAATTTCTTCGGAGCATGGGGAGTAATCGAGACGGGAGAGGCTATTCCGGTCGGCGCGAAGCAACGCCTAGCGCGCCGTCGGCGGCTGCACGCGCCCGACGATCACTTCCCGCCCCTGCTTGCTGAGCGTGTAGAGCACCCCGGAATCCCGGGGATCCCAACCGAAGGCCTGGCCTTCGGCGGTGATGGGGATCGTCGCAATCCACCGCAAGGTCGAGCCGGCTTCGGGAAACGCGAGGACGAAGAGCGCTGTTTCGTCGTGCCCGGTCACGAACAAATATCCACCCGGCCCAATCGCGCCGCCGGAGCAACTGTAGCCCCGCACCCCCAGCGTCGTGACAAGCTCCGCCGGGAGCACCCAGCCGCCGGTTTCCCGCCACTCGTCGTCGTATTCCACCAGGCGTGTCCACTCCGGTCCGCGCCCGGGTTCGCCGCCTCTCCGCCCATAGTGAACGAAACACGCGATCCAACGGCCGTTCCGACGATCAATCCAAGTCAGCGAGCCATCAGTGCGGCCCAGGCTGCGGCCCCCGACGTGCTTCATCGTAGCCGTGTCCCAGATCTCCACGGAACTGAGCATCGGCACGCCGGGAAAATTCGAGTGCGCGCAATACAGGCGGCCGTCCCGCACAATCCCTGCGTTGAGGTGCGTCAGTGGTTGACCCTCGGGACACTCCCAGCCGGCCACGCGGACACCGGTGTCCTTGCGATACTTTCCCAGCGCATGGTTGGAGATGATGTAGAGAAACTCCTGGTCGGCGGCCACGCCCTGCCGGGCCTCCGGCGCGGGAATCCGTCGCTCGTCGGCATACTTCCATCCTGCCGCCGGGGGTGGCGTAAAGGAGGCTGCGGCGGCCGCGCCATCTGCCGCGCGCAGGACGAGGGGGAGACAGAGCAACAAGACGCGGATGAGAAAGCGCATGGTTGGGGAGGGGTTGGCACCGCCGATCGCCAGAGGCCATCGGCGGTGCCAAGGGCGGAGGCGTGATGACCTCAGCCGTGCGGGAGTGCGAGCGGGAATAGGGGCGCCGGATCTCGGCCGCCCGGTCACTTCGAGCTGGCCACTCCGCCGAATGGCTCATCCAGGCGACCGACTCTTGGGGCCCGGTACACGTACGGAATGCGGCCGTTTTTTGGCTCAAGTCAGAACGGAATGCTCCGAACAAACCTATTATGGTTTCCAACGGGAGGTATTAACCGCAGGCAATAGCGTAAGGTCCGCATTTCGATCCGCCTTGTTTATATAGGGTTAAAGCCCTATATCATGCCTCGTGAAACAGCCCTTTACAGTCGCGCTCATCGCGGTTTCCCTGCTTACCAAGGCAGCATTCGGCCAAGCTGTTGTCACGGAGACGTTTAAGAACTCGACGACCGCGGACCCGAATTGGGTTTTCGCCGGAACCGGCTACACCCCCAATCTGACGTCCGGCAGCTCCGATCCCTCGGGCGACGGCTGGCTGCGTCTGACGAGCCCCGGCGCCAATCAGGCCACGAGTGCCTACTACAATCAGGCGTTCACGTCCGCGAATGCGACGGTCTATGCGAAGTTCGACTACGAGGCGTACGGCGGCAACGGCGCGGACGGCATCACGTTTTTTCTCTTCGATGGTTCGAAGACTTTTGGAGTCGGCTCTTATGGCGGCTCGATCGGCTATGCGCAGAGGACGGTCGCCGGTGGCGGTGGCTCAAACATCAATGGCATGAATGGCGGCTACCTCGGCGTGGCCATTGACGAGTACGGCAACTTTTCCTCCGCCTCGGAGGGACGCGTGGGCGGGTTCAATGGCACCACGGGCTTGGTGCCCGATTCGATTGGCGTCCGCGGCCCCGGTCAGGATCTCGGCGGTTACGCGTTTCTCGGCGGCAGCGGCACCCTCGCGACGTCGATTGACTCCGTGGCCCGTCCTTTGGTGACGAATTCGATGCAGGTGCTGCTCAGTGCCACCAATCAGCTGACCGTGACCCTGCAGCAGGGCGGTGTGGCGCCGCAGACCGTCATCCAGATGGATCTCTCCGGCTACGCCCGCCCCGATACGCTCAAGTTCGGCTTCTCGGCCGGGACCGGTGGCCAAAACAACTATCACGATATCCGGAATCTCAACGTCACCACGCTCTCTGCGAACCTCTGGTCCGGCACGGCCGCCAACGGCCTGTGGGCGACGAACGGCAACTGGAATCCCACGGTCGTTCCGACGGTCGGCGCCGACATCCTCTTCGAC